>JBILAW010000123.1:0-5034 GCA_044354025.1 Sediminibacterium sp. | reverse complement strand
TTGGCGTCTGACCCATCCACATTCGCAACAAACACTTCCATATTAGTAGGCGCAACCAAACCTTCTTTCAAAAGACTGCTATATTCCGCTATGTCGGCGTCTGTTTTTGGACGACTCGCTCTCCAGACAATTTTTTTGCCATCAGGGCTAAACCATGCACCTCCGTCATAACCTAAAGTATTGGTAACTTTCTTTTCTTTACCAGTGGCGATGTCCATCACATATAAATCTAAATCCCCGTCCTTATCGCTGCAATAAATCATTTTCTTTCCATCATAAGACAAGGTTGCTTCAGCATCGTAGCCTTTGGCAGTGGTTAACTTTTTAATGACTGTACCATTGGTGTCCGCCATAAAAATGTCATAGGTATTGTACAAAGGCCAGATGTATTTGTTGCCATATTTCGCACGATCTACTGGCGCTGGACAGTCAGCACTACCCTCATGCGTTGAGGCGTATATAATATGTTTCCCGTCTTTCATGAAATAGGCACATGTGGTCCTGCCCTTTCCTGTACTGACCAATTTATATTTAAAAGGATCTACTGCATTCAATGGCAGGTTACCCATAAAAATTTGATCACAAACAATCCCTTCTTTAGGATTGGTCTTTTGAAAAATAATCTGCTTACCATCGAAACTCCAATAAGCTTCTGCATTGTCCCCTCCAAATGTCAATTGTTGTACATTTTTAAAATGCGTTTCTCCTTCAAATTGGACCGTATCTTCTTGCGCCATCACACTGATTCCAAAAAATAAGGCTGGTAAGAAGCTGATAAATTTTTTCATATTGATTTCAATTGGCCGCAAAAATAGCGTTAATCATTAAACACTAGATGGCAAATTGAAAGAATCAGGAAATTTGGAATTTTTTTTGACGAAAAAATGACAGTTCCCTAAAAAAATAAGAACTTTGAACAAATCCAATTTATGGCAATCATTGCACCTTCCCTGTTAGCTGCTGATTTTTTAGAACTAGGTAAAGCTTGTTCGATGCTCAATGCTTCTGAAGCTGAATGGTTTCACTTGGATGTAATGGATGGTGTTTTTGTTCCAAATATTAGTTATGGTATACCCATCATCGAGCAGATAAAAAAAACAACAAGTAAGGAAATGGATGTGCACTTAATGATTGTGCAACCAGAAAAATATATTACTGCATTTAAACAAGCAGGTGCCACTATCTTAACTGTGCATTACGAAGCCTGCCCACATTTACATAGTACGATACAACAAATTAAAGCACAGGGCATGAAAGCTGGTGTAGCATTGAATCCACACACGCCAATTGATGTTTTGAAAGACCTAATTTTTGAGATAGATGTGGTTTGTATCATGAGCGTGAATCCTGGTTTTGGCGGACAAAAATTCATTGCACATACTTACGAAAAAGTAAAAGCTTTAAAGCAATTGATTGTTCAACATAACGCATCTACTTTAATTGAAATTGATGGTGGCGTTACTTTAGAGCATGCCGCAAAATTAGTTGCTGCTGGCGCCGATGTTTTGGTGGCTGGGACCACTGTGTTTAAAGCAACAGATCCTATACAAATGATTGCTAGTTTAAGAAATTGTTAAGCCCCAATTCCCACAAGCAGTAATCCACATAGTGTGCAAATGTTTGACTTGGTTTATGCATAGCTGTATGTTAAATTGTGTTAGGTAGAAAATAACCCTTCTCCTTCACCTCTAAAAACTACTACATTGACTGAAACCATCATCAACCTAGAATCTGTTAATCCAATTGATTTTTTTGGTGTTAACAATAACAAATTTGATCTTTTAAAAAAGAAATTCCCACTACTTAAAATTTTATCACGCGGCACCCAAATTAAATTAAGTGGTGCTCCAGAACAAATTGATATTGCAAAAGAAAAAATTGAATTAGTGATTCAATACATGCAACGCAATGGCCATTTAAGTGAAAATTATTTTGAACAAATATTAGGCGGCGATGATGCCGAAGTGATTGATAATTTTGTGGACCAAAATCCAAATGAAATATTAGTCTTAGGTCCTAATGGAAAAACAGTAAGAGCAAGAACTGCCAACCAAAAAAAGATGGTTACATCGGCAGATAAAAACGATATCGTATTTGCCATTGGGCCCGCAGGTACTGGTAAAACTTATACTGCAGTTGCTTTAGCCGTTCGTGCATTAAAAAACAAATTGGTTAAAAAAATAATTCTTACAAGACCAGCAGTGGAGGCTGGAGAAAGTTTAGGCTTTTTACCTGGAGACTTAAAAGAAAAGATTGATCCTTATTTACGTCCTTTATATGATGCATTGGATGATATGATTCCCGCAGATAAATTAGCGTATTATATGTCATCTAGAACCATTGAAATTGCGCCACTAGCTTATATGCGTGGACGTACTTTAGACAATGCATTTATTATTTTAGATGAATCACAAAACGCAAACGATTTACAAATTAAAATGTTTCTGACACGTATTGGTTCCAATGCAAAAGCGATTATTACAGGTGACCCCACTCAGGTAGATTTACCTCGTAATCAAAAGAGTGGTTTAGATAAGGCAGTACGCATTTTACAAAATATCGAAGGCATTGCACATATCCAATTAGACGAGGAGGATGTAGTACGTCATAAATTGGTAAAAGCAATCATTAAGGCCTACGATAAAGAGCGTGAAAATGAAACTGAAAATTCCTACCATAGATAGCATTTTTTGATTGTAGGAATGAATATGGCTCAAAATTAAGTAATTATCAAACAAATTATTTATTTTTATAATATATAACTCACTGGAATATTAAATAATTGTAAATTGTTAATAAAAACACAAATTGATTGAAGGATTATTAGTTTCTTTGCAATACTAATTAAAACAACAAATATGCTTAGTAAAAAATTACTACAGTTTACAATCGCAATGCTTCTTTTACCAGCTTTGACATTTGCTCAAAACACCACTGGTAGTATCAGCGGATCTGTAAAAGCTGACAATGGTGAAGTCCTTGTCGGTGCTACAATTAGTGTATTGCACATACCTACTGGTACTGTGTACAATGCACAAACAAGAAAGACTGGTTTTTTTGATGTAAGTAACGTGCAACCTGGTGGACCATATGCCGTAACTATATCTTATGTAAACTATCAATCAGAAAAAAGAGAAGAAGTCTATGTGTCTTTAGGTGATGCAGTTAGATTAGATATCATCTTATCTTCTAAAATTGATAAATTAAAAGATGTCACTGTATCTACTACTAAAAGAGGTTCAGATTTATCTGTTAGAGGTGGTACACAAACCATCATTGGTCGTGATAAATTAGACAACTTACCTACTGTAGGTAGAAACGTGCAAGATTTCTTACGTTTTACCCCAACTGCAAAATTTGTTGGAAGCAATGGTGATTTAGCTGGTGTATCTATCGCTGGTCAAAACAATCGTTTTAACTCTTTATATATTGATGGTGCTGTAAACAATGACCAATTTGGTTTGAGTGCAAGTGGTACCAATGGTGGACAAACAGGTGTTGGTCCAATTTCAATAGATGCGGTAGATCAATTCCAAGTGATGGTTTCTCCTTTTGATGCATCTATCGGTAATTTTACTGGTGGTGGTATCAACGCAACAACAAAAGGTGGAACAAACAAAGTATCTGGAACTGTTTACTCATTCACACAAAACCAAAACTTAACGGGTAAAACACCTACAGGTGCAAAAGAATTAGCAACTAAGCTAAATCCTTTCACAGCTAGAACAGTTGGTGGAAGTGTTGGTGGTGCGCTTGTAAAAAATAAATTATTCTACTTTGTTAACTTTGAATCTATTGAAAACGAAAGACCACAACCTTTTGATATCAGTGGTTATAGAGGCGCTAGTGGAAAAGCAGATATTGATAAATTAGCTGATTTTGTAAAAACAAAGTATGGCTATGATGTAGGTGGATACCAAGACAATGCTGCTTCTACAAGTGCAAAAAGATTAGCGACTAAACTAGACTGGAATATCAATTCAATGAACAAATTCAGTTTATCATATCGTTATAACGAAACAAATACATACGCAACTTCTTCTTCTAGTTCTTCTAGAGTGAACTTCTATAACAATGGTGTTTTATACCCTAATAAAACAAATTCATTGTCTGCTGAATTAAAAACAGCATTTAAAAATGGTTCTAGCAATAAAATGTTATTTACTTACACAGATGTAATGGATGACAGAAATCCAATTGGTGATAAGTTTCCACGTGTAACTATCTTTGATGGTACTGCTGGACAAATGATTTTTGGTTCTGAAGAATTCTCTACAGCAAACTTATTGAAGCAAACCAACTGGAACTTCTTAGATTTCTACAAATTCAACGTGAACAAGAATGCATTTACAGTAGGTGTGGATTATGAATTAAGTAAATCTTACAACGTATTTATTCGTCAAAACTTTGGTTCATACCAATTTGCTTCATTGTCTGATTTCTTAACAGAAAAAGCACCAACTCGTTATGACCGTTCATTTGCTTTATTAGATCAAACAACAGGTGATAATACAAAATCTGCAGCTAGCTTCTATACTGGTAGAGGTAGCGCTTTCATCAATGATGAAATTAGATATACAGACAACTTAACTGTGAACTTTGGTGTTAGAGCAGATTATACTAAATTCTTGTCTACTCCTATAGAAGATTCGTATTTCAACTTCAACACGGTTAGATTGTATGATTTTAATGGCGCAAGATCTGGTACCATTCCTGATCCTAAAATCTCTATCTCTCCAAGAGTTGGATTTACTTATAAAATGCCAACAGAAAACATTACAATACGTGGAGGATTGGGTATGTTCACTGGTCGTGTGCCTTTGGTATGGCCTGGTGGCGTATTCAACAACAATGGTCAATCAGTAGGTGGACTTTCTATTTTCACTGCATCTGATATCGCTAAATTTGGTATCAAATTCAGACCTAATCCATTAGGACAATATACTGCTGCTGACTTAGGATTAAGCACAGCTGCTGCAAAAGGTCAAATGGACTTAGTTTCTAAAGACTTTAGATTACCAAAAATCTTCCGTG
>JBILAW010000134.1:0-4540 GCA_044354025.1 Sediminibacterium sp. | reverse complement strand
GAACTTCTTTTATTGTAGTTAACAATTAACTACGGTTTTGTTTTGTTTATTTCGGCTGCAAAGATAGGGATAAAAGCGTAACTAAATCAATAGTTTAGTCAAATATTTCTACGTTTTTAGGGTATTTGGCCCTATTGAAAACGAATAATTTGTCTTCAAAACTAGCTGCATAGTTGATAGATAGCACTTTAACGTCTGTAATATTGTTGCTTTTATCTAAAATGATGGCATTGGCAAGGGCAGATTTTACCTTGTCTATGACTAACGTGACTTTCTGAAAGCTTTTTTTACGATCTATAGGGAATAGCTCGATGGTAGCGGTATTGTTATTTTGAGCTAATAATTTGAAATTGAAGTCTTTATCATAGTTACCTGATAATAATTTCTGTGGACTTAAGGTTTGTTCGGTTTCAGCTAAACTAGACTTAGAGATGGTGTTTACCCCATCAAAATTGAATATAGAAGTACCATCACATAGGATCTCTAATTTACCCTCATTTAGGAGGTATTTCTCGCCCTTCATCTTTAATTGGATCATCTTGGTCCCCAATGCCTTTCCCTTGTTGTTTTTAGACACCAATTGGATCTTTACCAGTATCCCATTAGACATTTTCACTTTCACCCCTACTTTGTCCAAAATGGCCTTTGCAGTAGCATCTTTTTGGGCTTGTACCTGAAAAGTCATCAGACTCAATAAAAAGATAAAAACTATTCTCATATTAGGTTAATTAGGGGCTTAGGGGGTTCTAATGTATAGATTGTCAAAAATAAACAATCCTTGTGGATTATGATAAATTTTGCAAGAAATCATACAATTCGGCATCAGATTTGTATAAAACTTCTCTTGGTTTACTGCCCTGACTTGGTCCAACGATTCCAGCGGATTCCAGCTGATCCATTAACCTTCCTGCTCTATTGTAGCCCAATTTCATTCTTCTTTGAATGAAAGAGGTGGAACCTACTTGAGCACTTACAATTAATTTAGCAGCGTCTTCAAATAAACTATCTCTGTCTCCAGCATCAAAACCTGATGCCTCTAAATCTTTATCATCTATATATTCAGGTAGTAAGAAAGCCTCTGGATAGCCTTTTTGTTCAGCGATAAAATTACAAACACGATCCACTTCTGGGGTATCCACAAAAGCACATTGTAGACGTGTAATTTCTCCATTAAAACTCACCAACATATCTCCTTTACCAATTAACTGCTCGGCACCTCCAGCGTCTAAAATAGTTCGACTATCAATTTTACTTGAAACCTTAAATGCGATACGTGCAGGGAAATTCGCTTTGATCGTACCGGTGATGATATTCACAGATGGTCTTTGTGTGGCAATGATTAAGTGAATACCAACTGCTCTTGCTAACTGCGCTAAACGTGCAATAGGCATCTCCACTTCCTTGCCAGCTGTCATAATTAAATCTGCAAACTCATCTACGACCAACACAATGAAAGGAAGGTATTGATGTCCTTTTTCTGGATTTAATTTTCTAGATGTAAACTTCTCATTATACTCTTTAATATTTCTACACCCAGCTTCTTTCAATAAATCGTAACGATTATCCATCTCGATACAAAGTGCATTCAATGTATTGATGACTTTTTTTGTATCCGTAATAATCGCATCCTCTTCCCCTGGTAATTTAGCTAAGAAATGCTTTTCAATCACACGGTATAAACTCAATTCCACTTTCTTTGGATCTACTAAGACAAACTTTAATTGAGAAGGATGTTTCTTATATAATAATGAAACCAAGATGGCATTCAACCCAACTGATTTACCCTGACCTGTTGCTCCTGCCATTAACAAGTGAGGCATCGCTGCTAGATCCACAATAAAATTTTCATTGTCAATTTTTTTACCAATGGCAATTGGTAATGAATGTTGGCTCGTTTGAAACTTCTCACTTGCCAATAATGTTTTCATACTCACAATCGACTTTCGAATATTAGGCACTTCAATACCAATCGTGCCTTTACCAGGAATAGGTGCAATGATACGAATACCTAAAGCAGCTAAACTTAAAGCAATATCGTCTTCTAAGTTTTTAATTCTACTAATACGCACACCTGGAGCAGGGACAATTTCATATAAGGTAACTGTTGGACCAACTGTGGCAGAGATGCGTTGGATAGCAATATCATAATTTTTTAAAGTCGCAATGATCTGATTTTTGTAGGTCTCCAATTCTTCTGGATCTTGTACAATTTTTTCAGAGCCATGTGTCTCTAATAAATTAATATGTGGATACTTGTAATTTTTTAAATCTAAGGTGGCGTCATATTTGGTTGTTAAACTTCCAACAGCGGCAACAATTTTTTCCTTAGGTACTTCGTTGATTTCTAAATCTAGGTCTTCTAATAATTCGTCGTCAATATCCAAATCCTCATCATCGTCATCATCACTCGCTGTGCGCGAGTTCTCATCGGGCTCGGCTTCTTCAACTAATGGAGTTTTTTTTTCATCACCAGCTTCTTCCTCAAGCGTCAATTCATCAATAAATAATTTGGGACCTAGTTCCCCCAGTGCTTCATCTGTCTCATCCATTTCTGGCATGATGACTGAAACACCTGAAGTATTTTCTTTTAATGAATTGCCAGTGGGAATATTTGCTTCTGTTGGTGCAGGATTGTTTAAATCCCATTCTTGCTTCACTGCTTCTTCTGTATCCTCACTTACAAAATCTGGTGCTTTTTTCTTTGGAATTAAAAAATCAAAATTAGGTACATTAAAACTTGGATTAAATCTCCATATAATATAACTAAATCCTGCGATCAATAAAATGGCACCAGTACCAAAGCGTCCTACAAATTTGATTAACCAGCCGCTACAATATTCCCCTAAAGCGCCTCCCCATGAGAAAGGGGTATTGGGTGTCAAAAAAGCAAAGCAGGTGCTTAAAACTAAAAGTCCCAGTAGCACATATCTTACATTACGCCACAAACTAAAAATTGGTTTTGTGAAAAATAAATTCACACCCAAAACAAAAAAGAAAGTACAAAATAAATAGGCAGCTAACCCAAATCCGTTGAACATCATTTGATAAGCCACAAAAGCACCTATATATCCTAGTAAATTATTGGCCTTGACATCTTGGATTGAAAATAATTGGGTTCTCCATAATTGCACCATGTCTTGGTCTTCCTGCCAAGTAAATAAATACGACGTGAAAGCAACAAAAAGAAATAAGCTAATCAATAAAGAGACTGCCCCCAATATTTTAATGGTGCGTTCGTCTTTGACTACTTCAGACACAAGTACATCTGCTTCTTTGTCCGGATTTAAATTCGGGGAATTGACCTTTGGTGTTGATTTACTTTTAAGCGTATTTGCCATGATGACAAATATAAAAAGAAATTGGCTACATATCTACTTTATTCAACCAAACCACCCTAGCCCAACTAGCCCAGCCCAACATGAAACAAAGTCCCCCGATTGGGGTAATTGGCCCAAGTATAAAAGACCAGCTTGGGTGGATCACAGATAAAAGCGATAGCCCATAAATGGACCCGCTAAATAAACAACAACCCACAATGAAAAAATGCGCTGCAAATCCTATCCCCTTATTGGATATATGTATCGTTTGATTTTGTTGGCTATAAATAGATAAGGCGATAAGCGCCAATGCATGGATTAATTGATAACGTACCCCTGTCTCATAACTCTGTAATTTCTCTGGGCTCAAAATCGATTTCAATGCATGTGCACCAAATGCACCAAGCAATACGGCAATGATTGCAAAAGCAATTCCCCAAAGTAAAATTTTACGATGCATGATTTTTTATTAACTTTTTTAACCCAGATTCATTGATCTGATCAGATGTTAAACGGTAATGTGCTTGTTTATAAAAAGGATGCCTTTCTACTAATTTTTGTTCCAAAAAGGCTTTGAGATCAATGTCTGAAAGATGGGCTATTAAAGGACGATCTGTTTTTTCGTTGGATAATCTTTTTACCAATACCTCTACTGATTCATCCAACCAAATCACCACAGCTTCTTTTTTCATGAAATCCATATTCTCCTGAAAACTAGCAGTTCCTCCTCCAGTAGCCACGACATATTTTTTCTTTTCTTTAAACCATTTTAAAATGGTAGCCTCCGCTTTTCTAAAATAAGTTTCGCCGTCTTCATCAAAAATTTCAGTAATGGTTTTTTCTTCTTTCATTTCGATCAAAGCATCTAAATCATAGCCTACAGTTTTGTTCCATTTTGCTATTTGCTTCAACCAATAAGACTTTCCCGAACCCATCATCCCTATCAAAAATATTCGCTCTGCTGCCATAGTTTATGTAAATGCGTTAAATCCAGTTATATCCATCCCGGTAATTAATAAATGAATGTCATGCGTTCCTTCATAAGTAATTACACTCTCTAAGTTCATCATATGACGCATTACAGAATATTCTCCTGTGATACCCATTCCTCCTAACATTTGTCTTGCGTCTCTAGCAATATTAGTGGCCATTTCACAACTATTCCTTTTAGCCATACTAATTTGAGCAGCAGTGGCACGACCTTCGTTCATCAATACGCCCAA
>JBILAW010000158.1:0-2975 GCA_044354025.1 Sediminibacterium sp. | reverse complement strand
GCTATCAGAAGTTGGATCAAAACCAATATAGCCAGATACCTGTTCTTTCTCGAACAGTTCTTCTGTACCTGGCATAATATCTTGAATCATACCTCTCCATCTTAATGCTTGGATCAATGTCATAATGGTCGCTTTCGACAAAAATAACTACTTATCAGCAATTCATTCCTAATTTCGCAACCTAAAAACTGCATTGAGCAGGTAAATTTGTAAAATTTCATACATGGCTAAAATAGGCATCAATATCGCAACAGGCAGTTTACAACAACCAGAAATGATTGTAGGGATTGATTTGGGGACAACCAATAGTTTAGTGGCCATTATCCATCCAGAGACCAAGATGCCAATTGCGCTAAAAGAGTTTGATGGCAGCAGTATTGTGCCAAGTGTGGTACATTTTGATGCATTTGGTAATGTAGAAGTAGGTGCGGCTGCAAAGCCTTATTTAGAAACAGATCCAGCCAATACTATTTTTAGTGCCAAGCGTTTGATGGGTAAGAGTTATAAAGACATACAAACGCATCAGGACTTTTTTGCTTATAAAATTATTGACGACAACAATGACAGCTTAGTTAAAGTGCAAGTTGGGGATCAGTTTTATTCACCCATTGAATTAAGTGCACATATTTTAACTGCATTAAAAAATAGGGCAGAACATATTTTAAAAACGCCAGTGTCCAAAGCGGTCATCACGGTGCCTGCTTATTTTAATGATTCACAAAGACAAGCCACAAGAGACGCAGGAAAGTTAGCTGGATTAGATGTGCTAAGAATCATCAATGAGCCAACAGCGGCAAGTTTAGCGTATGGATTAGGGTTAGACCCTTCAGAAGAAAAAACAATTGCAGTCTATGATTTAGGCGGAGGCACATTTGACATTTCAATTTTAAAAATAAGTGGTGGTGTTTTTGAAGTGTTAAGTACCAATGGAGATACCTATTTAGGAGGAGATGATTTAGATAGAGCCATCATAGAATACTGGATGGGGTTAATGAAAATAGATACATTAGAGGATCAAAAAATATTAAAGCAACAATTAAGATTGGCAGCTGAAGAAGCAAAAATTACTTTATCCAATGCAGCGCATTTTGAAACGAATTTTGCTGGTGAAAAATTAACCATCACAAAAGAAATATTTGAAAATTTAATTGCATCTATCGTTGATAAGACCATGGAATGTTGTGCGAAAGCCATGAAGGACGCGGGTTTAAAAGTAGCAGACATCAATACCGTATTAATGGTGGGTGGAAGCACAAGGGTGCCATTGGTTAAAAATACTGTGTCAAAATATTTTAATCAAGCAGTGAATGATACGGTGAATCCAGATGAAGTGGTGGCATTAGGAGCTGCAGTGCAAGCAGATATTTTAGCAGGGAATAACCAATCCATGTTGTTATTGGATATCACACCATTGAGTTTAGGTATTGAAACCATGGGTGGATTGATGGATGTTTTATTACCAAGAAATTCTAAAATTCCAACACAAGCTGGAAGACAATATACCACACAAAAAGATGGACAGTCAGGGATTCAAATTGCAATTTATCAGGGGGAAAGAGATTTAGTAAAAGACAATAGAAAGTTGGGTGAATTTACTTTATCAGGCATCCCATCAATGCCAGCAGGTTTACCAAAAGTGGATGTGCAATTTTTAATCAATGCAGATGGCATCCTCCAAGTGCGCGCAAAAGAATTAAGAACAGGATTGACCCAAAGCATTGAAATCAAACCACAATATGGATTAACAGACCAAGAAGTGGAACAAAGATTAATGGATAGCATTACCTATGCAAAAGAAGATATTGCCACAAGAGCATTGGTAGAAGCAAAAACAGAAGCAGAACAAATTTTAGCAGTGACCGAAAAGTTCATGTCAAAAAATATAGCGTTATTGTCAAAAGAAGAATTGATGCAAACTGCAGAAGCGATGCAGGCATTACAATTGGCAATCACGATGGAAGATAAAAATTTAATCCAGGGTAAAACCGAGGCATTGAATGAATTGACCAGACCTTTTGCTGAACGTGTTATGGATCAGGCTATTTCTGGGGCACTAAAAGGGAAGGGGATTATGGATTAATTGGCCAAAAGGCCCTATTTATAGATTTGTGGAGACAAAATGGGTCAAAAATTTGTTTTTTTAATTTCAAGCCCTATCTTTGCTCTCCAAATTAAAACGCCTGAGGAGGTATATATTATGTTAATTATTGATTCAAAAGACTGCGAGAACATTGACAAGGCCCTTAAGAAGTACAAAAAGAAGTTTGAAAAAAGCAAGACTTTGGTAAACTTACGTGCTCGTCAAGCATTTGTAAAGCCATCTGTAAAGCGTCGTTTCCAGGTATTGAAAGCGATTTACAAGCAACAAATCTTCTCTGGTAAAATCGAAGGATAGTTTCTAAAGAAACTCAACAATATTTTAAAGCCCCTTTTTTAGGGGCTTTTGCTTTTTCATCAAATTCCTTATAAATATAAATTTAATGAAAAAGCACTTTAATGATTTTAAAGCCCCTTTTTAAGGGGCTTTTTTGTTTTTTAGGCGTAATTTTAACCATGACTATTCAAACAAGATATGCGCCCTTAAATGCTTTTCTGGCATATCTCCAGTTTGAAAAAAGGTATTCCAGACATACCACCATTTCCTATGCGAATGATCTGACTCAGTTTTTTGATTTTATTGAAACGCAATATGAGGGATTGGCCTTTCAACAAATTACGGGTACTTTGGTGCGCAGCTGGCTTGCGAGTATGAAAGAACAGGAGATGTCAAGTAAATCTTTGAATCGAAAAATATCTTCCTTAAAATCTTTTTTTAAATACCATATTCAGCAGGGTGCTTTGACTAAAAGCCCTATGGAGACAGTGATTAGTCCTAAGGTCAATAAAAGATTACCTAGCTTTGTAACTGAACAGGATATGGAACAATTGTTCACCAATTTAGCATTTGCAGAAGGGTGGAAAGGCTTTACAGAAAA
>JBILAW010000122.1:0-5110 GCA_044354025.1 Sediminibacterium sp. | reverse complement strand
GTCACTCAATCTGTGCCTATCTTTGACAAATGACAAAGGTTTACCTAAATAAGCGCATTACCCCAAGGATCGCCATGGGGCATCCATGGATTTATAACAACGAAATAGATCGTATTGCTGGCACAGTGGCCCCAGGGGATATTGTAGAAGTCTACTATTTTGACGGTCAATTAGCAGGCCGAGGCTATATCAACCCAGGATCCCAAATCATGATCCGTTTATTGACTCGAAAAAGAGACAATATTGATGCTGCATTTTTTCATCAAAAAATTAGTGAAGCTTGGGCCTATCGACAACAATTAGGCTATACAGAAAATTGTAGATTGGTATTTGGTGAAGCGGACGGATTGCCCGCTTTGATCATAGATAAGTTCAATGATTATTTTGTTTTACAAACTTTATCATTGGGTATTGAACAATGGAAAACAGCCATTGTAGATGCGATCAATGCCATCTTTAAACCAAAGGGGATTTACGAAAGGAATGATGTGCCTGTTAGAGAACTAGAAGGACTTGAACAAAAGAAGGATTTTTTATCCGACCCATTCCCTACAGAAATCATCATTCAAGAAAATGGTTTACAGTTTTATGTAGATATTGAACATGGACAAAAAACAGGTTACTTTTTAGACCAGCAAGACAACCGTCGCGCTATTCAACATATTGTAAAAGGGGCAGATGTTTTAGGTGCCTTCACTTATACAGGTACTTTTGAAATACATGCTGCACATTACGGTGCAAAATCTGTTTTAGGTATTGATATTTCCGAAAATGCAGTGGCACAAGCCAACAGAAATGCAGCGTTAAATAAATTAGATCATATTGTGAAATTTGAAGCAATGAATGCTTTTGATGTCCTAAAAAACTGGGGCAAAGAAGGTCGAAAATATGATGTGGTGATGTTGGATCCACCTGCTTTTACAAAAAACAGAAGTAGTATCGAAAAAGCAGTGACTGGCTATAAAGAAATTAATTTAAGGGGGATGAAAATGATCAACAATGGAGGCTTCTTAGTGACTTCTAGTTGTACGAACCTAGTGAGTCCAGAGTTGTTCTTAGACACCATCTATATGGCCGCAAAAGACGCCAAGAAAAGGATTAGACAAGTGACCTATCAATCACAATCAAGCGACCACCCTATTATTTGGGGCATGGAGAATACGCATTATTTGAAATTCTTGATTGTGGAAGTTTGTGATAAATAAAGCCTTTACTCAAAATCAATTTAAAAATTAAAAACCAAAAAGGGTCCCGATAAATCAGGACCCTTTTTGAAAATCATAAGAGGTCAAAATTGTTAGGGCTTATATTTTATAAAGCCCTAACAATTTCCAAAAAGGGCCCATTGGGCCCTTTTAAAATAATCAATGAACTTCTTGCGTTTTTTATATTTTATAAAAAAACTAGCAAGAAGTAACGTTTTAGTTCAATGAATTCAAAGTAGTTTGAATTGCCTCAAAATTAGGCAAGTCCCCAGGTGTAGGACAAACTTCTGCATATTGTACAACGCCATTTGCATCAAGCACAAATGCTGCACGCTTACTTACGCCTTGCATTTCAAAAGCAGGGAATGTTTCATACAATACATCAAAAGCTGTTGCAGCGGCTTTATTGAAATCACTCAATAAAGGGAAATTTAATTTTTGCTCTTCTTTAAACTTGCCTAATGCAAATAAAGAATCTACAGAAATACCATATACTTGGGCATTGGTTGAATTGTATGCTGCGATATTGTCTCTTACATTACAAAGTTCAGTGGTACAAACACCTGTAAATGCAAGTGGAAAAAATAAAAGCACCACATTCTTTCCTTTAGCGTCTGCTAATTGAACTGGATTTTTATCTGTATCAAATAAAGTAAAATTTGGAGCGTTTTGTCCGATTGAAATTGGCATAATTGTATATTTTAATAGTTTAACAAATCAAATGTAAATGTGTTTGATGAAAGCTCCCTTTTTTTAAATAAAATTAATGTTTAAGAAGGTCTAATTTTTCCCTTTTCGACAATGCTTCCACAGAATCCATCAAGGCTTTCATCTCCACAGGGTGCTTATCTAGATAAGCCATTGTCGTATAAAATTGTACTCGATCTATTTTATTTAAATTGAATACGCGTTGGTAATATTGCGCTTTCTCAATGGATGGCTTTACGGTGGTGTCGGTTTGAAGTTGTCTTGAAAGGTATTCATCTACCTGCATCAACTGCCATACAGTTTGCTGCATCGTTTTGATAGGCAAAATGGCCTCCTTTTCTGCTTTCTCAGAATTACATGCCCCAAGCAATAAAAATGCTATGCCAATGACTTTTTTCATTCAAAATATGCTTTATACTTATTGATGTTTGCAATATCAATTGCAGATAAGGTCACCATTAATTGTTTTTTTGTAGTCCTATCTGCATCCGAAAACAAACCAATTAATTCTGTCACCCTACCCTGCATAAAAATGGAGATGGCCATAGAATTGATATTGTCTTCATTCAGTTCTTGTAGACTCATGAGTGCATTGAGAATAGCTACTTTTGCTTGTTCTGGCTGCTCTGCCATTTGATCCATCCCTTTTCTATAGTAGTTAAAACTAATTTCATGTAATTTATCATACCCACTCTTGGTAAGATTGTCAATGAATACAAATCGATTACGTTGTCCGTCATAAGATTTCCATCCATTGATGCCTGATCCATCGGGTGCGTTGTAGACTACATTTAACGCTTTACTAAAATAAGGTGCACCCCCGTTTTTAGAGAATGAATCATAATCTAACCCCAGAATGATGTATACATAATAGGCCAATGTGGCTGTTAAATTTGCTTCTAATGCATCTGTTCTGGCTACATTGTTTTCATTGAATTCAATAGGTTGTCCTAATTGATATTTAAATGTAAAATTAACATCCTGCATATTCAGCAATGGTGTTGTATAATTGGCACGATACACAGGCCGATTAGCAACAATACTTAATTTTGCATTGTACACACCTGGAGAAACCACCGATTCAATGGTAATAAAAAAACTACAATCTATTTTTTCTTCTTGTGTAAAAATATCTGAAGTCCATTTACGTTGGTTGATAAAATCTTTTAACTGTGATTGAAGTTGCGTAAAAATTTTAGGATCAACTTGATTATCCACTTTATTGGTTTGCAGGCTTACAACGGAAGCAAGCTCCTGACCTTTCAAATGTTGAAAAGTACAAAAGCACAATAAAATGACAACTATATTTCTTAAAAACATGCCTGGTTGTTTTATCCTCTAAAATACAAAAACGTCCCGAAGATTCGGGACGTTTTATATAAATACCTTTAAAAGTTTAACGGAATAAATCCGCTTCCTCATTTTTACGATGATAGATCTTGTCATCAATGAATTCAGCAGTTGCTAAAATTGCTGGATTTGGCATACGCTCATAAGCCTTAGAGATTTCAATTTGCTCTTTATTCTCATGAATCTCTTCCAAGCTGTCTGTATGGCTTGCAAACTCCTCTAATTTAGAATGTAATTCTTCTCTAATAGAGATATTGATTTGATTGGCTCTTTTTGCAATGATAGAAATTGATTCATACAGATTTCCTGTCTTTGCTTTTAAAGCTTTCAAACTTTTTGTTTCTACAACAGAAGGTGTGTTAGCACCCATATGTCTTCTTAATTTACTCATTTTATATTATTTAAATATTGATCAGTTTGTGTCTTTATTTTTTTTGCATCTACTAACAATGGACTATCGCTATATCTATCTACAAAATCATTGTATTCAAGAATCACTTTTTCAAAACGCTCTTTTTGTTTATCAACGAAGCTGTTTTCCGCGAACTTAAAATAGGCCTTTAAAGTTAACAACTTATATCTATCAGCTTGTTTAGAGTCAGGGAAATAATCTGATAATAAACCATAAGAGATAGCAGCTGCACGATACAAGGCAAGATCAAAATACAATGTAGATGTTTTATAATCCTTCAATTCTAACTTTTCTCTACAAGCATCAATGACTTCTGAAGCCTCCTTGACTTTTGCACTCGTTGGATGTGCATCAATAAAAGATTGCATTAATTGCATTGCTCTATTGGTGGTTGTTTGATCTAATTCAGCTTTTGGAGAACGCTTAAAATAAGTATATGCCCTCATAAATTCTACTTCTTCCACTTTTGGAGAATTAGGAAAATACTCAATAAAAGTTTTGTAAATATTTTCTGCATTCTCATAATCCTTATCGTAATAATAAGAATTCGCATACATTAAATATAATTCCTCATAACGAGGTGTTCCTTTTACGAACTGAATTACCGACTCAAAGAGCTGTTGTGCGTTGGTGTATTTCTTTTCAGCATAATATTTTTCTGCCATTTTAACTTTATAGTCCGTGTCCTTGTTCTTCAACACTTTTTGGAACTTTGAAGTACAAGCACTCAAACTCAAAACCAGACAAAAAAATAGGATGATTCTATTCATACAGGGTGGCAAAATTAACTAATAATCCCCAATTTAGGACGAAAAAGATTGCGAATAAAGCCTTTCACGTTAAGAAATAGCTAAAACCTGCTTGATAGTCAGTTCTTTACCAAAAAGCCCCTTCCCGAATGATCGGGAAAGGGCTTTAAAATTATGAAAGTAGAGGAACTATCCTTCTTTTTTCTCGTCTAATTTCGCTTTGATTTCTGCTAAAGCACCTAAATCACCTAAGGTAGATTTCTCTACTTTAGCTTGAACTGCTTTAACTGCTTTTTTAGTGTTATCACTATCAGCTTTTGCTTCTTTCTTAGCTACTTCTTTTTCTTCTTGGATGTTTTGCTCCCAAATTCTCGCATGAGACACTACGATACGCTTTTCATTACGATCGAATTCGATCACCATGAATTGTGCAGTTTCTTCCGCTTGAACTTGTTTACCATCTTCTTTAGCTAAATGACGGTTAGGTGCGAAACCTTCTAAACCATAAGGCATTTGTACAATCGCACCTTTTTCATCCTTACGGCTGATGGTACCATCATGAATAGATCCGATTGCAAAAGTTGCTTCTAATGCATTCCAAGGATCTTCTTCTAATTGCTTATGACCTAATTGTAATTTTCTGTTTTCTTTATCGATGTTCAAGATAATGATGTCGATAGACTCTC
>JBILAW010000024.1:0-16953 GCA_044354025.1 Sediminibacterium sp. | reverse complement strand
TCCTAAGAAGAAAGCTGCTAAAAAGAAATAATTATCTTCGGATAATATTGAAAGACCCTCGATATTATCGGGGGTTTTTTTTTGGCCCCTACCTCTCCCACCTTTGCATGGTCAACTTAGTTTTATTTATATTTGCCCATGCACAATTACGAAATTGCCGAATACTTTAATCTCTTAGCTAAACTCATGGACATCCATGGTGAAAATGCTTTCAAAATAAAGTCCTACAGTAACGCAGCATATACCCTAGACCGTTTGAATGATCCTTTAGAAGCCATGTCACCGGCTCAAATTGCAGGAATTCGGGGCATTGGAGATGCTTTAGCACAAAAAATTGTGGATTTATTGGCCACAAAGAAACTACAAATCCTAGAGGACTATATTGAAAAGACCCCTGTTGGTATATTAGAAATGTTAAAAATCAAGGGTTTAGGTCCTAAAAAGATCATTACCATTTGGAAAGAATTGGGCATTGAAAGTATTGGAGAACTATTATATGCCTGCGAGGAAAATCGATTGATCAACTATAAAGGGTTTGGTGCAAAGACCCAACAAAGTATTCAGGATGCTTTGAACTATTACTTACAAAACCAAGGCAGCTTCTTATACCAACAAGTACAGGACATAGTGGCCCAAATTGAAAATGCTTTATCGATTCAGTTTCCAAATAACCAGCATCAGGTGTCTGGCCATTACAAAAGGCAGATGGAAACCTTAGATTTTTTAGATATTGTAACCACTACCTCTCACACAGTACTATCAGATTGGTTAGCATCAAAAGGATTTATACTTGATACTACAAATGACTATTTAAGTTGCAAGGGGCCAGATCAATTTGAATTGAGATGGCATATTGTAACTGAATCCCAATTTTATATCCAAGATTTTAGCCTTGCTTGTAGCCCCGAATTTTGGTTGGCATGGCAACAACTACCAAATTTTAATGATCAAATACCCTTCCCTTCTGAATTGGCCATTTTTGAACAAGTGCAAATTCCATTTATCCCTTCCGCTCAAAGAGAGGATCCATCCATCATTCAGCAAGCAAAAACTAAAGGATTAAATCCAAGCATTCAAACATCCGATATCAAAGGCATTATCCATTCCCATAGCACTTGGAGCGATGGCTTGCACACGATTGAGCAAATGGCAGTCGCTGCAAAAGCGCAAGGATTGGAATACTTAGTCATTAGTGACCACTCAAAATCTGCATTTTATGCCAATGGTTTGCAAGAAGATCGCATTCGAGCACAGCATAAAGAGATTGATGCATTGAATAAAAAATTAGCACCTTTTGTCATTTTCAAAAGTATAGAATCAGATATTTTAAATGATGGAAGTCTAGATTATCCAGATGAAATTTTAGATTTATTTGATATAGTCATTGCTTCTGTGCATTCAAATTTAAAAATGACCGAGGAAAAAGCAATGATGCGTTTGATGAATGCCATTGAAAATCCTTATACAAGCATTTTAGGGCATGCTACAGGTCGTTTGTTATTAAGCCGTAAAGGATACCCGATTAACCACGAGGCCATCATTAAGGCCTGTGCAGCGAATGATGTCGTTATTGAATTAAATGCACATCCAAGAAGATTGGATATGGATTGGCGTTATATTGGTCAAGCAATGCAAGAAGATGTGTTGATCTCCATTAATCCAGATGCACATGCCATAGATGGATTTGAAGATTGCGCATATGGTATTTTAGTAGCGCAAAAAGCAGGACTTACTGCAGCACAAAATTTAAGTAGTTTTAGTTTAGCCGAAATGATGGAGTTCATTAGCTACCAACAGGCAAAACGTGGATAGATTTATTTTAAATGATTAAACGCTTCCTTTCAGGTATACAATATATTCTCCAGGCATCAATTCAAATTGACTATCGCCATTGAATTCAAAACTTAGTCCAGAAAATAGATTGGTAAACTTTCCTTTAAATGCTTCATGCTCCACATGCACCTGTTGCCTTTCTGCTGACAGATTCAAAATGACCAAGGCCGTTTCCCCATGATCTTGTTTTAAGTAAGCCATGACCGCATTGTTTGTTGGCAAATTGAATATGGTGCCATCAGCTAAGACTGGAAATTGTTTTCTTGCAGTCAATAAAGTTTTATAAAAATCATGCAGCAATGGTGTTTCGGATGTCCAATGAAGCTGGTCCTTGTCAAAAAATGCGAGCCTTTTATGATTGGGTAATTCTTGTCCACTATATATTAATGGTTGTCCATTCCAGGTAAGCGTAAATACGGCCCATGCTTTTGCAGCGATGCCATACTTCTCGTATTCTGTTCCATTCCAACTATTCTCATCATGGTTTGAAGTGAAAAATAATTTGGAAGCACCTTTTGGATATTGTGCATATTGATGTAAAATAGTATACACTTCATGCAATCCATCCTCCCCCTTCCCCAATTTTTGGGATGCATGCATCCAAGACCATGCATAGCTGGTATCAAATACTTGATGATATGCAATGTCTTCGCATTCTGCAAGCCAATACAATGTTTTGGAATCTTGCAATTTCATTCTGGCTTCTACCCAAAAATCCAATGGTACTAAATGCGCCATATCACATCTAAAGCCATCCATATTAAATTGACGCACCCAAAATTCCATTGCATCAATCAGCGCAATGCGCATCAATGCATTGTCAAAATTTAAATCAACTACATCATCCCATCCATTGCGTTCAGTAAAATTACCTGATGCATCTTGTGCAAACCAATTAGGATGTTCCTGCATCCATTCATGCTGACTACCTGTATGATTGGCCACCCAATCCATAATCACTTTCATACCCAATATATGAGCCGCATCTACCAAGTCTTTGAAATCAGACTCGGTACCAAATTCAGGATTGATTTTGGTGAAACTACTGCATGCATAATAACTTCCTAAGCTTCCTTTTTTATGCAATTGACTTATGGGCGTGATGGGCATCAACCATATCATATCAATCCCCATGTCTTTGATTCTTGGAAGGTGTTTTTCAAATGCTTTAAAAGTACCCTCTGCAGTATATTGACGAATATTCACTTCATAAATAGAAGCCGTATTGGCCCAGCTTACTTGCTTGAATGAATCGATCATAATTGTAGCATTTTTATGATTATCTTGTTGCTAAGATGAATCCTAAATTAGATCGCAAATTAAGTCTTTTACATGCAACTGCCATCAATATGATTGATATGGTAGGCATTGGTCCCTTTGTGGTATTGAGTGTGGTAGCACAGATCATGGGTGGGCCTTATTTTTTATATGCTTGGATTGCTGGCGCTATTTTGTCCTATGTGGACGCGATGGTATGGAGCCAACTAGGAGCAGCATTACCAAAAGCAGGTGGCAGTTTTCATTTTTTAAAGGAAGGATACGGTGGTAAATGGGGTAAATTAATGAGTTTCTTATTTGTATGGCAAACGATGATTCAAGCCCCATTGGTGATTGCATCTGCCGCCATTGGCTTTTCACAATATGCGAATTACTTTTTTCATTTAAGTTTTATACAAGAGAAATTAGTGAGTGGCGCTGTGGTGATTTTAGTGATTAGTTTACTCTATCGAAATATCGAATCCATTGGTCGAATTTCAGTGCTATTATGGGTGGGGGTTATCACAACACTTTTATGGATTATTTTTGGTGGCATTGCACATGGTAATTTTATGGAGCCCATAATGCACATCAATGATGGCCTTAAAATTGAATATGGATTAGTTGCTGCGCTTGGATTTGCAAGTGTCAAAACCGTATACAGTTATTTAGGCTATTACAATGTTTGTCATTTGGGTGCAGAGATTAAAGACCCAACAAAGAATATTCCAAGAAGTATGTTTATTTCTATTACTGGTATTTCTATTTTATACTTGGCAATGAATATCAGTGTGGCAAGTGTATTGCCTTTTGAAACGATTGTGAATAGTAAGTTTGTAGTAAGTGACTATATCAAAACCTTATATGGACAAAATGCTGGCGCAATTGCAACAATACTTATTTTAATGGTTGCATTTGCTTCTGTTTTTTCGGCCACCCTCGGTTATAGCAGGATTCCTTTTGCTGCTGCACAGGATAAATCTTTTTTTGCCTTTTTTGCCAAGCTACATCCTAGGTTACATTTTCCACATCGCTCCTTATTGGTGCTGGGTGCGATTGCATTTGTGTTTAGCTTACTCTTTAGATTAAAAGAAGTGATTGATGGCATTTTGGCCATGCGTATCATGATCCAATTTATTGGTCAAGCCATTGGATTATTGATTTTATACAAAAGAAAAGGTAGTGGATTTTTCCCATGGAAAATGCCCTTCTTCCCTATCCCTTTATTTATCGCCATCCTTATTTGGGCAGCTATTTTTTACTCCACAGGACCTAAAATGATGCTAAGTGGATTAATTGTAACAGGATTAGGATTGATCGCTTTTGCCCTTGCCACTCGCTTTGGATGGATTCACAAAGCTAGTGAGCAGTAAGCCCATCACAATACCAATGATCAATCCAATTTTTACATTTTTGATCATCCACCCAATTCCAAGTCCAATTACAAGTAGCATAAAGAAACTAATTTTTCTGCGTTGCTTCATCGCTTATTGATTTGGATAGGTTGCGGTAATATTATTTATTGGCCGTGTAAAAAAACAGCATTGGTTAAAATTAATTTTCCACCTTCCCAGAAATTTCTGAAAATTGGATCATCTGCCATATATACAATTTTACCTGCTCCAATTTGTTTTACCCCTAATAGTACTCCTTCTGATAAAGCAGCTTTCGCTTTTACACCAGCAAAACCAGTGATATAACTGTCTTTCTTAAAGCTACCTACATTCCATGCACTATTAGATGGCTCATACAATACCATATCTTGCTTTAAGCTAAAATACATACCACCAGTACCAAATCCCAATGGATGTGTTTCGTCCATATAAGTTTTATAAATGGCGCCAGGTATTGAACTTTTAATAGATTCTTTTTCTCTATCAGCATATTTCAAAAGATTTTGAACAGCCGGTTTTTCTTCTTTTGCATTCTCTTTTACTTTAATCCCCCAATCTGCATTGGATGCCAAGGTACTTGCTGCATTTTCTAAAGCAATCAATACCCCACCTTTTCTAACAAATGCTTGAAGCTTATCTGTAGTTGATTTTGAATTCAAATCACGGTATTGCCCATCTGGCGCAATCAATACATCGTAGTTGTCTAAATCGATTCTATTTAATTGAGCATAGGTTAATTGTGTGATTGGATAGTTTAATTGTTGCTCAAAAAAGTTCCATATTTCCCCTGCAGATAATGCCGCCACATATTCACCAGTTAACATCGCTACTCTTGGCGCATGGTTGATGATTGGAATATCAGGTGAGCCAAAATCGGCCCCTTTCTCTGCATATCCTGTGTTCACTGCAACTGCTTCGATATTTAAATTGCTACAAACCGCCTTTGTAATATCACTCCAATTTGCTTGATTACTTGTTTTTAGTACGATCAATGTCCCAATTTCGAAATTTCTTCCATTCATGGTGAAAGCTTTTTCTGCATAACGTACTTTCACTTTATTTTTTAACAATTGCGCCAAAGCTTTACCAGTCGCAAAAGAATGATAAGGAATGATATAACCATATGCACTTGTCGTAATAGCTGGTGCAATCACTTTAAAACCAGGCTCTATAGGCATAAGTTGCGTCGTTGCAAATCCATGAACGCCATAGGCATAAGGCAATGCCCATGCAGTAATATCATAGGTATTTGAATCATTTACCTGTGTAATTGGCTCTAATAATACGCGTGCCAATACACTATGCACTTGATTGGCATTGACAGCCAATGTATAGCCTTCGTTAACAAAATCTCCTTCCTTTTTTGTGTAGTAATCAAATGCTTTAAATTTTGAATCTGCATTTTTTAAAGTCCCATATTCAATGTTGTTCTTTTTTAATAAACTAGCTAATCCTTCTAATTGACTTGCATTTTTTGCAGTCATAATAAAAGTTTTAAATTCAGAAACTGTGCCTTGACGACTATTGTCAAAATATTGTTTAAAATTCTCCAACAATTTTGTTTGATTCGCCGCGCTGATTTCTATAGTAGATAAACTTGTTGTAAAATGATGCGTAGCTCTTGCTACCAATGTAACAGTATCACCACTATTGTCTTCCACGCCTAAGCCTGCACTAATTCCTCCTTGCTCATAAGTCATCCCAATCGCACCATTGTACATTGGATAGGTATCCCCATAAGATGGATACAAAAGGTCAAATCTTTCTTTAGTAAAGAACAACCAATTGTTTTGGTCAAAATATTTTGCATGATTCTTTCCAATTTGATCTTGGAAAGATTTTTGCCAAGGTGTTAACACATCATGTAAAGGCTCAGCTGCAGGAGCAAAATAATAAGGCGCGTTGTATCCTTGTTCATGAAAATCTACATGCACTTGAGGGTACCAACTTTGGTAAAGCGGTATTCTTTGTTGTGTCTCTAATTGTGTTTGCCAAGCCCAATCTCTGTTCAAATCAAAATTATAATGATTGGTTCTTCCTGCTGGCCATGGCTCCATATGTTCTCTCGATGCAGGGTCTGTATTGTATGTTGACCCAACTGCATTGTTATACCAATTTACGTATCTATCACGACCATCCGGATTAATACAAGGATCAATCATCACCACCGTATTTTTTAACCAATTTTTAGTTTCGTTATTTTTTGGATCCACTAACGCAAACAATGTCAACATCGCTGCTTCTGAAGATGCAGGCTCATTGCCATGCACATTGTAACTCAACCAAACGATTCCTGGTTGATTCAAATCTTGCACTGTACCTTCTACTAGCCCAAGATTATGTTTTCTAATTTGCTCTAAATTTTTAATGTTTTCTGCGGTACCAATGGCAGCTACCATCAAATCTCTTCCTTCGTTGGT
Organism: Sediminibacterium sp.; assembly: GCA_044354025.1. GTDB lineage: Bacteria > Bacteroidota > Bacteroidia > Chitinophagales > Chitinophagaceae > Sediminibacterium. The sequence continues at coordinate 10,049 of JBILAW010000024.1, read as the reverse complement.
CTTACCATAAGGAATGATTTTTACCATGTCAGACTTAGCAGCTGCAATCGCTGTAAAATAATTGACAATTTGGTGGTGTCTGGTAAAGCGTGTTCCTACTTTATAGCCCAAAAATTGTTCTGGACTCAGTACTTGAGCGCACAATGAAAATGGAAGGAGCATTAAACTTACCCACAAAATGGATTTAAACACAGATTTTTGTTGCATAAAATAGCAATTAATTGAGCTTAAAAATAGTCATTTTAGGGGTGGTAAAAGGCAGCATTGGTAGATAGTTTTACACAACCCTACTCATGAGTTGTTGATACCTAAATAATTAAGTAATTTAACGGTTCAATCTAACTTCTATGAAACAGAAATTTCAGGTTTTTTGCCTCCTTGTTTTGGCCTTATTTCAGATGAGCAATTCAGGCAATGCACAGCAATTTTTTAAGCAACATCCTCAAATCAATCCCTATCAATACATTGTTGTGAAGGAGCAATCCTTTCAAAAAGCAGCAGTGACTTCCGCGCATCCATTAGCAAGTATGGTGGGTGCAGCAATCATGAAAGACGGAGGTAATGCTTTTGATGCTGCCATTGCGGTTCAATTTGCCCTTGCAGTGGTTTATCCTGGAGCAGGTAATATTGGCGGTGGCGGATTTTTATTGTCTAGAAACAAAGAAGGTGTTTTAATGGGGATTGATTACCGTGAGGCAGCCCCAAGTAAAGCTAATAGAGATATGTATTTGGACGAAAAAGGCAATCCTATAGAGGGCATGTCTAAATTAGGCGCATCTGCAGCTGGTGTCCCAGGCAGTGTAGCAGGTATGTTTAGCGCGCATTCATTTGCAAAAAAGACCATGAAACAACTTTTACAACCAGCCTATGAATTAGCAGCTGGTGGATTTGTGATCACAGAAAGTGAAGCAAGAAGCTTAAATGGGGAACGAAAAAACTTTATCAAATATAGCGCGCAAGCATCTGCGTTTACAAGAAAAGAAAATTGGAAAGCCGGTGACACTTTGTATCAACCAGAATTGGCAGCCACCATCCTTCGTATTCAACAAAATGGTAAAGCTGGATTTTATGAAGGCGAAACTGCAGCTATGATTGTAGAAGAGATGAAAAATAGTCAAGGCGTAATTAGTTTAGAGGATTTAAAAATGTATACCCCAAAATTTAGAAAGCCAATTGAATTTGATTACAGAGGACACCATATCATCAGTTTTGCACCTCCATCAAGTGGTGGTATTTTAATAGCACAAATGATGCAAATGATTGCCCCCTATCCATTAACTGCAATGGGTGCCAACACATTTGAATCTGTAAGTTTAATGGTAGAAGCACAGAGAAGAGCCTATGCAGATAGAGCAGAACATATGGGTGATCCAGATTTCTGGAAAGTACCTACAACAACATTAACAAGCAATGCTTATGCGCAGGATCGTATGAAAGACTACCAGCCAGGTGTCGCAGGAAATAGTAAAATGATTCAAGCAGGTGTCGCAAAAGAAAGTGAGGAAACAACCCATTTTAGCGTAATAGACGAGGCTGGAAATATGGTCTCTGTTACCACCACGCTAAATGGTGGTTATGGAAACAAAACCATTGTTGGAGGAGCTGGTTTTCTTTTAAATAACGAAATGGATGACTTTAGTGTTAAACCAGGAGTGCCTAATATGTATGGTGCATTAGGTGGCGAAGCCAATGCCATTCAACCAGGAAAAAGAATGTTGAGTTCAATGACACCTACCCTTGTGACAAAAAACAATCAACCCTATATCACCATTGGTACACCAGGTGGCACAACCATACCAAACCAAGTATATGAAGGCTTAATTAATATCATTGACCATAATATGTCTTTAAAAGCCGCCATTGATGCGCCTAGGTTTCACCATCAACATATTCCTGATAACATAAACGTTGAAGCAGATTTTCCAGAAAAAACAATCAATGCCTTAAAAGAAAAGGGATACATAGTTAATAAAAGATATGCATTTGGTAGAATGGATGGCATCATGATACTTCCTAACGGGAACAGGGTTGCTGCAGGTGATAAACGAGGTGATGATAGTGTTGCAGGGTATTAATGCATTTAAAATAAATAAACAAAACCCCCTTGGTCAAAAATAAGCTCATTTATATTCGAATACTGATTGCCAGTTTTGTGGGATTGCTTTTGCTCTCCTACTTACTCTTGCTTTTACCAATCGTGCAAGAAAAAATTGGTCGTCAGATTGCTAAGAATATGAGCCAGTCCTTGGGTACTGAATTTCAATTAGATGGTTTAAGTTTTTCTTTATTCAATAGAGTAGATATCAAAAATGTGCTCATAAGGGATCAACAAAAAGATACTTTGTTATTTGCCCAGACCCTTAAACTTAGAATCACTGACCTATTTTTCTCTAGCAAAGACCCTGTGCTTGGATATATTGGATTAGAGCAAGCAAAAGTCTATTTACACAGAAAAAATCCAGTATGGAATTATCAATTTATAGTCAATCATTTTAAATCAAAAGATACAAGCACCTCATCCGACCAATCATTTGATTTAAAGAAAATTGATTTAACCAATATTCAATTTATCCAAGACGACGAATGGATAGGATCCACCACAAAGTTTGAAGCAAAACATCTACTCGCTAATTTCAATCAATTTAAAGGTAAAAAAATTGAAATTGAAAAACTGATACTGGACAAACCCTTTTATTACCTTTTAGACAAGCCAGGATTGGCCCCTGTCAATAAATTAAAAAAGAGGAAGTCACTCAAAAAGGAAATGTATTTTAATCCCTCTGGTTTAAATATACTCGCTAAAAAAATTGAAATTGTACAAGGAAAAATTTGGATTGAATACGGATTTGGGCAACCTGTTCCACATTTTGATGGTGAGCATATTCGGATGCAAGACCTGAATGCCAGTATTGATAACGCGAATTTTATTGCAGATACCATCAGAGGAAATGTAAAATTATCCTTAAAAGAAAGATCAGGCTTTGTGATCAAAAAATTGGCTACCCAATTTAGGATGACCCCACAAATCATGGAATTTGCTGCCTTGACCTTAAAAACAAATAATAGCAGTATTGGCAATTATTATGCCATGGAATACCAAGACTTTAATCCTGACTTTAGAGCTTACATGCGCAAGGTGAACATGCGTGCTAATATTACCAAGTCAATTGTGGCTTTTGATGATATTGCCTTTTTTGAACCAGCACTAAAAAATATTGACCAAAAAATTACGACCAGCTTTAACTTCAATGGCACAGTGGATGATTTTAAAGTTGCACAATTTGGCGCACAGTATGGTCAGTCTTTTGTGCAAGCTGCTATTTCAATGAAAGGTCTTCCCTACATGAAGCAAACAATGATTCAAGTGAATCAATTGAATGCAAAAACCAATATGCTAGATTTAGGAAGTTGGATACCCGACATCAAGCAATTAAAAAATCTGCCTTTAGATGCATTGGGTAATTTTTACTTTCAAGGAGGTTTAGCTGGAACAATTTATGATTTTAAGACGAATGGTACCATTGCTACTGATATTGGAACAGCGGCAACCACAATACATTTGCAATTTCCAACCAACAATGAACCCATCTACGATGGTAATATTGTTACAACAAAATTGAATGCTGGAAAATTATTTAATATCCCATCCTTAGGTCTGTTGAATTTCAAGGGTAAGATTGCAGGTAGTTCATTTAAATTGGATAAGATAAAAACAAATATCGAAGGTCAAATTGACTCTATTCAGTTAAATGGATATACCTATGCACGGATACAAACCAATGGTATCCTACAGAAACAATCTTATAATGGTACAATAAAAATTAAAGACCCCAATATTAATTTCATAAGCAACTTAGAAGTTGATTTTCAAAATGCCATACCTGCTTTTAATATAGTGGGTGATTTAACCAATGCCAATTTAAGTGCCCTTAAATTTTCAAATAATGCGATTCAGTTAACAGGTTTATTAGACGTTAATTTTTCGGGCTCCAATATTGATAATTTCATTGGCTCTGCAAAATTCTACAATGGCAAATTAAAAAGCGCTAGCAATACTATTAATTTTGATTCTATCGCTTTAAAGTCCAATATTTCAAATGGTAATAAACAAATTATTTTGTCCAGTGATGATATACAAGCTAGCATTGGAGGAAAATTCAATATTGATCAATTACCAAATAGTATTCAATATTTTTTACAAGGCTATTTCCCTAATTATATAAAAAACTTAAAGGAAGCCCCAGTCAATCAGCAATTTTCATTCCAAGTCAATACCGCCTACTTTGAACCCTATATTAGAATTTTTAGAAATGAGTTTTCAGGGTTCAATAATATGGCCATTAGCGGTACAATAAATACAGATCAACAATCCCTTCAATTACAAGCCAAGCTTCCTTATGTACAATGGAGTAACTATGCTATTTCAAATGGCATCATTGGTGGCACTGGCAATAAAGACAGTTTAAAAATTGACTTAACAGCCACTTCATTTAATCTCACCGATAGCTTTAAATTAAATAGTACAACATTACGCATCACCACTTCGAAAGACCAATCTTTATTTAAATTAAATGCAGAAAGTAAATCTGCACTTTCCTATATTTCATTTGAAGGAAAGGTGAAGACCTATACCGATGGGCTAAGCATCCAATGGGCCCCTTCTTATTTTGTTTTAAATGAAAAACAATGGACAATTCAAAATGAAGGTGAAATTTCATTAAGAAAAAATAATACGTACGCAAAACGATTTAGTATCTCACAAGGCTTGCAAAAAATTGCAGTTCAAAATCACCCAAAAGATGCCAATGGATTACAGGTAACACTTGAAAATGTGATTTTAGGCGATTTGACCAATCTATTTTTTAGTTACCCTACACTAGAAGGTATCACGAATGCTACCGTCAATTTAAATCAAATCAATGATCAATTTTCATTGAACCTAAATAGCACAATCAAGCAATTTAGTTTTAACTCAACCCTACTAGGCACGACTACCCTTAAAGCAGATTACGATGCTAAAACTGGTATCGTCCCATTTGATTTAAACAGTCCAAATGAAAGCTATCATTTAGCTGCAAAAGGCACTTATGCGATTCTAGACAGTCTAAACCCATTGGATGCAACTTTAACGCTAAGCCAATCCAATTTTGGATTGATTGAAGAATTTATTGGAGGGGTCTTGACTAATTTAAAAGGAAAAGCGACAGGCGCCATTCATTTTGGCGGACGCATTGAAAATCCTGATTTAAGAGGTGTTGCTACAATCAAAGATGCCGCATTCAAAGTTGACTATACAAAAGTTGACTATTTCCTACCAACTGCTACGATACAATTTACAGATGAGGGCATCGACTTTGGCACCATTCAAGTCAAAGATCAATTGAACAGAGTGGCGCAATTTAAAGGAAAGATTTTGCATCAAAGCTTTAAGCACCTTGTGTATGATATGGAAATGCAAAGTCCTAAAATTGAACTCTTAAATACGGATGTCATAGACAATAGCAACTTTTACGGACAAGCAGTCGGTAAAGCTTCTATGACCATCCGCGGTCCTGAGGAAAATATCAAGATGTCGATCAATGCCGAGGTCAATGATAGTTCACACATTTATTTACCAAATACAACGAGCAAAGAAACGGGCAAATCTGAATTCATTGTCTTTAAAAAAGTAGGTAAATCAATCATCCCTAATGCAGAGACACCAACCTATAATCTTGTGGTGGATCTAGATGTGAGTGCTGACAATAAAACACAGATTGATGTCATATTAGACGAACTAACAGGTGATATCATTAAAGCGGTTGGAAATGGACGCATTAAAATTAGAGCTGGTAATATTGAACCACTCACCATGCGCGGCAAGTACAATATTGAAAGTGGAAAATATGATTTCAATTTCCAGTCATTTATTAGAAAGCCATTTGAATTGATACCAGAGGCAGGAAACTTTATTGAATGGACAGGAAATCCTTATGAAGCAGATATCCATATAGATGCAAGGTATACAGCAGAAAGAGTAAGTTTAAATGAATTGGTTGGAAACGCTAATTTTAGCAATGCGGTAAAATCATACCGAGGCAATGTCTTTGTGATTGCCGCATTGAGAAATAGATTGGCAAGACCTGATATTCAATTCACCTTAGCCTTCCCTCCTGGAAATCCTATCAGCACGGATAACGAGTTCTCACAATTTATTACAAGGCTAGAACGTGATGAGAATGAAATTATCAAACAGGTTTCATTCTTAATTGTTTTCAACTCCTTTGCACCAGTTGGTTTCAATACTGGAAACACCAACAATGCCTACAGTGTGACGACCCTTGGAATTAATTCCATCTCACAATTATTAACCAAGGAAATCAATAAATCTGTCACCAATTTATTGAACAAAGTAACGGGGGACCAAAGCCTACGTTTTGATATAGGATCAAGAGTTTACAATAGTGGTAGTCTTCTAGACCCTACTGGCTCTGGCATCGCAATCAATTCAAATACAATAGATCGTCAAAGGGTGAATTTTAAATTTGGACGTAGCTTTTTTAATGATAATGTAATCGTCAATTTAGGAGGTGATTTTGACTTTAATTTAAGAGCTGCTTCGAGTATTGAAAATAATAATTTTCAGTGGTTACCAGATCTGAATATTGAATTCGTATTAACTAAAGATAGAAAACTAAGAGCCATTGTCTTTAACCGTAATAGTTTAGACATTATTGGAGGCAATATGGGAAGAAGAAATCGTCAGGGGGTCAGTATCTCCTATCGAAAAGATTTTGAAAATTTTATTTTTTAGGTAAAATAGGTGCTGGTATCTTTTGACAATTTTTAAATCGATACACATAAAAAGTTCTTAGCACCACGCCCCTTTCTTGAATTTGGATACTGTCTGTTTTACCCATTTTTTCAAAATAAGGCAAAATTAAATTGGTAGGATTGAATGGTATATTGGAGGGCTGTATAAAGTAGGCGTCCTGCCCAAATTGCAAACTAGGTTGGTCATGATTGAGCCAAGCAAATTTATGTACATCTTCAATGGCCCCTATTGCTATCACTTGTTTTTGGATGGGTCTTGCTGTATAAAATAAAATATGCCCCGCTGGAAACCATTTAGAGACGATAATAGGCGCTTTAGCCTGCATGATGCCATTTACTTTATCTTGTTCTGCAAGGGTCTTAAATTCAGCGCTAAATTGCCTCCACCCTGTTACATCAATGATTGGATTATACTCACCTAAATTTTCTTGGCTTTTCGAACCTAATTGGACAGGGAATATATGAACCAAACCAATAAAACCAATCACTAAGACCACAAAAAAACCTAGCGCCCATTGTATTAATTTTGGAAAAAGTGGAGTGGACTGTTCGGACCAATAAATTCCAGCTAATAAAAATAAAGCAATGAAACCTGGGCCTGTCCAATGTGGTAAAGTTGGATTGAATAATGAGATGCCCCAAAATAGTAGAATCAAAGGAAGACTAAGCCATAATAATAAAGCGACTATTGGAGCCGAATTATGGTCGGATGTATTTTGATTTTGGACAATTGATTTTAATTTTTTAAATCGAATCAATGGAATCAGACAACTGATATACACCAAAGGATTTTGATATAATATTTCACCAATAATTTGTTGTAACAAACTTGCCAGCTGAATCCCAGAATGTAATACCCGCTTAGAATGAAATGTATACGTAATAAAATCATTGTCAAAATTCCAATATACAATAGGAATCAAAGCAGCTAGCGTGATGAGCACCGAGATATATAAAAATGGTTGTTTAAGCGTTTTGATTTGATGCAATAAAATAAAACCACCAAAACCTGCCCATAAATACAACCCATGCACTTTACTTAATGTGGCTAGTCCAATCAAACAACCCAATACAAGCCAGTTAATTTTGGAAAAAAAATGTGGCTTTACAACCCATTTGGACATTAAATAAATACTTCCTGTAAAAAATAAAAGCAGCGGACTGTCAGGCAAAATAAATAAACCTGCAATGATACTTGTGTAAATAGAACATGTAAATAATAATGCTGCAATCCAGCCTGCACGTTCAGTATGTATTAATGTCCCTGTTCTAAAAACAATCCATGTAGAGATGGCTGCAGCTAGGATACTCCCAAGACGCATGGATAAAGTGGAGACCCAGTTTAAATTAAGGGTGGAAAGTTGAATCAGCCAACCCACCATTGGCGGATGATCAAAATGGCTCCAGTCAGGTTGAACTGCATAGGTATAATAATACACTTCATCATTACCCAACTCCAGAAAAAAAGATAAAGCTATTTTTACAATGACTGCAATTCCGATTAACCAGATTGTCTTTTTAGGATAATCTACCTTTGAATATTGCATGGACCTATAATTAAATTATGATTTGCTTGCAGCTTGATCTACGAACCATGTTGTTGCAAGATGATATCCTTTTAACCCTAAACCAACAATTGAACCAACTACTTTTGCAGATACATGTGATATTTTTCTGAAATCTTCACGAGCATGTATATTGCTAATATGTACTTCTATCACAGGTGTTTGAATAGACGCAATGGCATCGCCAATAGCAACAGAAGTATGCGTATAAGCTGCTGGGTTTAAGATCATCCCATCTTGGTCAAAACCATATTGTTGAATCGCATTCACAAGCTCCCCTTCTACATTCGATTGAAAAAAAGTGAAATTGACTTGAGGAAAAGCTTGTTTTAATTGCAGTAAGCAATCATCAAAACTTTCATTACCATAGACACCTGGTTCACGCTTGCCCAATAAATTTAAATTAGGCCCGTTGATGATGGTAATATTAAGCATGCATGTATTTTTGAAAAGTAAAATTAATTCGCTTTCATTAAAGCAATAAAATCATCGAATAAATAACGGCTATCATGTGGACCAGGAGTTGCTTCTGGATGATACTGCACACTGAATGCAGGACGATCTTTCAAACGAATCCCTTCGATAGAATCATCATTTAAATTCAGGTGCGAAATCTCCACATTTGCATGTGCTTTAACGGCTTCCGGATTCACACCAAAACCATGATTCTGTGTTGTGATTTCTGATCGGCCTGTGATGACATTTTTAACTGGATGATTTAAACCTCTATGACCATGATGCATTTTAAAAGTTGGGATATCATTGGCCAATGCCAACAATTGATGCCCTAAACAAATGCCGAATAAAGGTTTTTTCTCTTCTAAAATGGCTTTAATTGTTTTTACCGCATAATCCATAGGCGCTGGATCACCAGGACCGTTTGACAAAAAATAACCAGTTGGATTGAATGCTTTTAAGGTTGCAAAGTCTGTCTTTGCAGGATGCACTCTTACATGCGCTCCTCTATCAATTAAACATTGTAAAATATGTTGCTTCACTCCAAAATCCAACACTGCTACTTTAATAGCAGAATTGACATCACCTAATTCATATACTTCCTTGGTACTTACTGTACTTGCTAATTCTAAACCATCCATGCTAGGCACTTTTGCTAGTTGCGCTTTCAATGCATCAACATCTAAATTATCCGAAGAAATAATGCAGTTCATGGCGCCACTTGTTCTTACATGTGCTACCAATACCCTTGTATCTAATCCTTCGATTGACACAATATTATTCTCAATTAAATAGTCATTTAAATTCCCATCGGCTTGAGCACGACTAAACTTTTCTTCTAAATTTCTTCCAATTAACCCATGAATTTTTACAGACTTACTTTCAACGTCTGTTGCTTTAACACCATAATTACCAATGTGCACATTGCTCATGATGATAATTTGTCCAGTATAACTTGGGTCAGTAAATACTTCTTGATACCCAGTCATTCCAGTATTAAAACAAATCTCACCAGTGGTGGTTCCAATTTTTCCAAAAGCTTGACCATGAAAAACGTTCCCATCTGCTAAAACTAAAATTGCTGGTTGTGTGGCCATATCGGTAGGTTGATTTAATTATTCAAAAATAGGCAAAAAAAAGGCAAGACCAAAGTCTTGCCTTATATGTAAAATGAATTAATTCATTATTCAGCTTTTGGAGCTTCATCATTAGAGA
>JBILAW010000121.1:0-5190 GCA_044354025.1 Sediminibacterium sp. | reverse complement strand
TGGTTATGGCAAAAACATGCACATAGCTTTGACGAAATGACCAATTTAAGCCTGGATTTACGTAAAAAATTAGTGGAGCACTTCACTTTACCAGCACTTTCGATTGATACGACTCAAATGAGTAGCGACGGTACATTTAAAACAAGGTTCAGAACTTTTGACGATCATATGATTGAGGGCGTCCTTATTCCAACTACACTTCGCAAGACCGCTTGTGTGTCTTCTCAGATTGGTTGTAGTTTGAGTTGTAAATTTTGTGCTACAGGATATATGGAGCGAAGCAGGAATTTAAATTTTGATGAAATTTACGATCAAGTCGTGATGATCAAACAACAGGTTGAAAAAACCTATGATCAAAATTTATCTAATATCGTATTCATGGGTATGGGCGAGCCCTTATTGAATTATAAGAATGTGTTGAAGGCGATAGAAAAAATTACTTCGCCAGAAGGTTTAGGAATGAGTGCAAGACGTATCACGGTTTCTACTGCTGGAGTCGCAAAACAAATCAAGCAATTAGGCGATGACCAAGTGAAATTTAAATTGGCACTATCGCTTCATGCGGCCAATGATAAAAAACGTAATGAAATTATGCCTATCAATGAGAGTAACAATATTGAATCATTGATTGAAGCACTTAACTATTTCTATAAAAAGACAGGCAACGAAATCACGTTTGAGTATATCTTATTTAAGGACTTTAATGATAGCGAAAAAGATGCGATGGAATTGGTTAAAATTTACAGACAGGTTCCTGCAGATTTAATCAACGTCATTGAATACAATGCGATTGATCGTTTTCCTTTTGACAAGCCTGATGAAGAAGGATTCGAGACCTTTGTAGAAATTTTACAGAAAAACAGAGTGAACGTTCGTATAAGAAGAAGTCGTGGTAAAGATATTGATGCGGCTTGTGGACAGTTAGCCAATAAAGACAATTAATACCGCATCCAATGAAAGCGAAAAGATCCGACAACTTTGACAAGTTTGCCAATAAGAAAAAAGGAAGCGCAGTTAAAGAAGAATATAGACAAGAAAAAAAACAAGCAAAAAAAGATGCTAGAGCGATTGGTGAAGCTGCGCGTCAAAGAAAAAAAGATATTGAAAGAGGCATTGCAGTTGAGCCTTTAGGAAATAATAAAAAAGCTGGCTTTGAAAAAAAAGGAGGCTACGATAAAAAAGAATTTGTAACTGGTCCTCCAAAATATTCCATTCCATTAAGAGCAAAATCTGCGCCATCAAAAGGAGCGCCTAAAGGACCTTCGAAATCTGCTGATGTGCAACCCAAATATGGTGAGCTTCAAAAATCTGCAGGATCAAGATCGGCTGGACCAAAAGCCTCCGCTTCTAAAAGAACCCCAGCATCAATGGATCGTGCAGATGCAAAACGCACTGCAAGTATTGGAAAAGTCACTGCCAATGACGATATGCCCTACGAGCAAATGCCGCTTAACAAATACATTGCGCATGCTGGTACTTGTGGAAGAAGAGAAGCAGCAGAACTCGTTAAATCTGGTCATATCACAGTGAATGGAGATACGGTATTAGAGCCAGGCTATAAAGTACAATACAAAGATGTGGTTAGATTGAAAGGAAAAGTATTGCAATTGCAAGTCACTCCTGTTTATATTTTATTGAACAAACCAAAAGATTATATCTGTACCGCAAACGATCCAGAAGGCAGAAAGACAGTTTTGGATATCATTAAAAATGCGACAACACAAAGAATGTTTCCTGTAGGCAGATTAGATAGAAACACCACAGGCGTTTTAATATTAACCAATGATGGTGACTTGGCACAAAAGCTAACGCATCCATCTTATGAGATTAAAAAAATCTACGAAGTCACTTTAGACAAGCCTGTAACCAAGGCGGACATGGAGTCTATTGCTGCAGGTGTTGATTTAGAAGATGGATTCATTGCTGCAGATGCCGTAAGTTATTTATCCAATACTTCTAAAAATGTAATTGGTATTGAAATTCATAGTGGAAGAAACAGAATTGTTAGAAGAATTTTTGAACACCTTGGATACGATGTGAGGCATTTGGACAGGGTCATGTTCGCTAATTTAACCAAGAAGAATGTGGATAGAGGCAAGTGGCGTTTCTTAGCAGAAAAAGAAGTACGCACATTGAAGTTTCTAAATAAGTCATTTACAAGAAAAGCAAGCAAGTAGGGATGTTAGATATATTATTTGAGGACGATGACCTAATTGTGATTAATAAACCTGCTGGTGTATTAAGTATTCCAGATCGTTTTGGCAAAACACTTTCTATAAAGTCCCTTTTACAAGATAAATACGGTAATATATTTACTGTGCATCGTTTGGATCAAGCAACAAGTGGGCTTATTATTTTTGCAAAAAATGCAGAAGCGCATAAGGAACTAAGCCTTTTATTTGAAGGCAGGACGATTGAAAAAAAATACCTTGGCTTGGTGGTGGGCCGCCCCGAACAAAGTGGAAGTATTGATGGAAGCATTATGGAACATCCAGTCAAAAAGGGACAGATGTACATTCATGTAAAAGGAAAAGTGGCATTGACCACCTATGATGTTGTGACTTACTACAAACGTTACGCTTTGGTTTCATTTCAAATTCATACAGGAAGAACCCATCAAATTAGGGTGCACGCAAGACATATGGGACATCCCATTATTGCAGATGAAATTTATGGTGATGGTGAAAAATTACTACTCTCTAATATCAAGAAAAAGAATTTCAAATTAAGTAAATCAGAAGAAGAAGAAAAGCCACTATTAGCAAGACACGCCTTACATGCGCATACTTTAAAATTGGTGTTTAAAGAAAAGGCCTTTGCTTTTGAAGCACCACTTCCTAAAGATTTGGCAGCAACGATTAAGCAATTAGATAAATGGAATGCCGCTTAATTATTTTTTTGCTTGTAGATCACACCATCTTTCATTACAAAATGAACCTGTCCCATTACATTTACATCTTTTGTTGGGTCGCCATTTACAGCAATGATATCTGCTAATTTATTTGGCTCAATACTTCCAAGTATATTTTGAGTGCCCATCAAATCTGCGGCGTTCCATGTTGCTGATTGTATTGCTTCTAATATAGGCATACCTGCCTCAGTCATGTATACAAATTCTTTCCAATTTATACCATGTGCATACACACCGGCATCGGTACCAAATGCAATTTTTACACCTGCTTTATACGCTTTTGAAAAAGTATTTTGAATTTTTGGTCCAATTTCCGACGCTTTTTTAGCGACCATTGGTGGAAAGTATCCTGGAATTTTTGCAGAGTCTGCTGCTGATTTTCCTGCAATAATAGTGGGCACTAAATAAGTGCCATATTGCACCATGAGTGGAAATACGGATTCATCCATTAAAGTACCATGTTCAATAGAATTTACGCCACCACGTATCGCTCTTTTCATAGCTTCTACACCATGACAATGTGCCGCTACTTTAAATCCATAATCTTTGGCTGCGGCAACAATTGCTTTTACTTCTTCTTCTGTAAATTGGGGATTCTCCCCGCTCGTAGCCATGCTTAAAACACCACCACTTGCTGTAATTTTGATTAAGTCTGACCCATCTTTATATCTTTGTCTTACCGCTTTATAAGCATCTTCAACACCATTTACAACACCTTCTTTAGGTCCTGGATCTCCCATTAAATCGGGTCTATAATTATTGGTAGGATCGGCGTGACCTCCTGTTGTGGCAATTGATTTTCCGGCAGTAAAAATACGAGGACCAACTACATACCCTTTTTGAATGGCTTTACGCATAGCAATATTTGCGCCAGAGCCTCCCAAGTCGCGAACAGAAGTAAAGCCCGCCATTAAATCTCTTTCAGCAAAACGAAGTGAACCATAAGCAATATCTGCTTGGCTTTGAGTAAAGCCTTCAAGATATCTATTGGGATTGGTTTCATTTTCTATATGCACATGCATATCCATTAATCCTGGCATCACAGTGCTATTTTTTAAATCGATTGTCTTATCGTTAGATCCTGCATTCACATAGCCATCCAACACTTCCAAAATTTTATTTCCTTCTACCACGATCGTTTTTGAAGTCAGTAATTTAGCAGTCTTTACATCAACCAATTTTCCACATTGAATAAATGTTTTTTGGGCTGACACTGTAAAATGAATAGAAGCGATTACTAAAAACAGCGATAATTTTTTCATGAAATAAGGATTTATATAAACTAAATATACAAAAAATCCCCTCCATTTTATGTTAGGGGATGAATAGACTTTTAACACATTATGCTGGATGATTCGCCTCGGTATATAAATCTAATAAGCCGTCGGGTAATACAACATCCACTTGCTTTTTTGCATGGTCTACCCCTTTAAGGCTCTCCTCATGTAAAGGAATATAGGCTTCCTGACCTTGGTATAAAATGGTCACCATGAGTTGATGCGGTTGTTCTATCACTTCTTCTATCTTTCCTAATTCAATTCCTTTTTCAACTACCATATACCCCAATAAAGAAAGTGGTGAACTTTTATCCACTAGCAATTGAAACTCGGCTTCTGGCAGCCATACTTTTTTCCCAATCAAAATACCACAGGCTTCTCTGGTAGTAATGCCTTCAACTTGTAAATGGGTTAAACTTTCTGTTTTAGCAGACGCGGACTGTATAAAATAGGGAATAAAACTGGCTGCATTTTTTTCAATAAAAATGGCGTCAATCCCTTTAAAGTGAATGGGTGTGCCCAAGGCATGCTCTAAAATAAGATGACCTGTTAGACCATGTGCTGCCACTATTTTTCCGATATGGATATATTCACTCATACACAAATTTAGTAAATGATTGGACGATAAAAAAAACCTCCCGAAATTCGGGAGGTTGAATGCTATTGAATCTTAATTAAGTTAAAGATTAGTTTATTCTGCAGCTGGTGTTTCTTCAGCAGCCGCTTCTGCAGCTGGTGCTTCAACTACGGCAACTGGAGCTGCTTCTTCAGCAACAACTTCTGCAGGCGCTTCAGCAACTGGTTCAGCTACTTTCTTAACGACTGGTACATACACTTTTTTAGCAGCTTGTGCTTTTTTGTGTGAATCAGATTTAGAAGCAATTGATGTTTCATGCTCAGCATACCAAGATTCAAACTTAGTCATTGCAGTTGCATCATCAAATAAACCTAATTTAACACCACGTAATAAGTGTTTTAAATAAAGTACTCCTTTGAAAGATA
>JBILAW010000023.1:0-17460 GCA_044354025.1 Sediminibacterium sp. | reverse complement strand
TCTACTCAATTTACTAAATCCTAATCCATTTGTCATTCATTTTTATTTATATAACCTAAAAAATGTATTTTCATTGGATCAATCATGAATCTATGAAAAAGTATATTGTACTCTTTGTTGTTACATTGGTTTGTTCATCAAACATAAAAGCACAACAAACTCAAAAACCGCCATTACATGGCAAGGATTGGGTAGCAATCACGGGTAAGCCTTTGGCTGCAACCGCAGGATCGATGGTGTTTCAAAAAGGCGGTAATGCGGTGGATGCTGCATGTGCTATGCTTGCTGCAACTTGTACCATGTGGGACGTGTTGAGCTGGGGTGGTGAAACGCAAGCTTTGATCTACAATCCCAAAACAAAAAAAGTGATTGCAATTAGTGCCATGGGCTTTGCTCCAACTGGTGCTACGCCAGCATTTTTTAAAGGCAAGGGTTTTAGTTACCCACCAGAATATGGTCCATTAGCAGCAACTACACCTGGTACACCTGGAGGTATTTGTTTGATGTTGGCGAATTATGGCTCTATGAGTTTAAAAGAAGTATTAGCGCCAGCGATGGATTTAGCTGCAGGTTATCCAATTGATGCACAAACTGCAAATGGCATTGAGCGTGGCAAAGCGATGATCAAAACCTGGCCCTATAGTAAGAAAGTTTTATTACCACATTTAGGAGAAAAAAGAGAAGCCCCAGCAGCTGGTGAAATATTTGTTCAAAAAGATTTATTGAATACATTACAAAAAATGGTAGACGCCGAGCAGGCTGCTTTGAAACAAGGCAAGTCTCGTAAAGAGGCTATCTGGGCTGCATATGATCGTTTTTATAAAGGAGATATTGCAGATGAATTTGTAAGAGGTGCGCAAGAGCAAGGCGGATTGATTACCAAAGAAGATTTAAAAAACTGGAGACCAACAGAAGAAGCACCATCGATGGTGAACTATAAAGGTATTGATGTTTATAAATTACAAGCATGGACGCAAGGACCATCTTTATTACAAGCATTAAATATTGTTGAAAATTTTGACTTGAAAAAAATGGGCTATAATTCTGCGGATTATATGCATACGATTTATCAAGCAATGAATTTAAGTTTTGCAGATCGTGATTTTTATTATGGCGATCCAACATTTGCGACCAACCAACCAATGACTGGTTTATTAAGTAAAGCTTACGCAAAACAAAGAGCAGGTGAAATTGATATGGCAAAGAACAATGCCAATGCAGGTCCTGGTGATCCTTATCCTTTTGAAGGAAAAACAAATCCTTTTATGGATTTAATTAAAGCAAAAGGATTTCAACCATCTACAGATACTGCGAAAAATAAAAGTGGATTTGCACCAGCGCATGATTTAAGAACAGTTGCATCTTCAAATACGAATGAAAAATTGCCAATAGATGCTGATTATATGGATCGTTTATGGAGAGGTACTACCACTGTTGAAGCAGCAGATAAAGAAGGATGGATTGTCTCTATTACACCAAGTGGTGGATGGTTGCCTGCAACCATTGCGGGTAATACGGGTGTGGGCATGAGTCAACGCATGCAAAGCTTTGTATTGGATTCTGCACAGAGTCCATTTAATGTAGTTGCACCAGGTAAAAGACCAAGAGTCACTTTAACACCAAGCTTGGCCATCAAAGACGGCAAGCCTTTTATGGCATTTGGTGTGCAAGGTGGTGACACACAGGATCAAAATTTATTGCAGTTTTTTTTAAATATCGTTGAGTTTGGTATGACTGTTCAAGAAGCAACTGAGGCTGCGAATATTAATTCCAATCAACTTTGGCTTTCTTTAGGGGGCACTAAAATTGCAGACAGAAAACCAAGACCAGGCAGCATCTTATTGCATGACAATGTTTCTGAGTGGGTTCGAAAAGACTTAAGAGCTAGAGGGTATAATTTAACTTTCGATGATCGTACGAGCGGTCCTATCAACGCCATTTTATTTGATTGGAAACATGGATCCATGTGGGGCGGTAGTTCTAATCATGGAGAGGATTATGGCATTGCATGGTAGGATAACATATGGTAGAATGCACAAAATTAAAACTGAATAAATAAAAATACGATGAGCCAGAATAGAAGAAAATTTTTAAGTACTGCATTTTTAACTGCAGGCACATTAGGATTAGGCGGTAAGGTTTTAGCAAATGAGTCGGTAAATAAGTACGGTATCAATTTGCCTAAATCAATTGAGGACTTAGCGCCAATGAAAGAAGGTGTGGTGCCCATTACAGTAGATGAGCGTAAGCAAAGAATTGCAAAGGCGCAGTCCATTATGGAAAAAGAAAAAATAGATGCTATTTTTTTAGAAGGCACCGTGTCTTGTTTTTATTTTACTGGCATGCGTTGGGGACAAAGCGAAAGAACTTTTGGTGTAGTCATTCCAGCAAAGGGTCCGATTGCCTATGTCTGTCCAAAGTTCGAAGAAGACAGGGCGATGGAATTATTGAATCCTGTATTTGGTGACGAAGTAAGATGTTGGGAAGAACACGAAAGTCCTTACGCGTTAATTTTTAATATCATTAAAGACCGTGGCGTAAAGTATAAAAAAATTGGCATGGAAGAACGTGTTCGTTTTTTCATTGCGGACGGTGTTAAAAAATTAGCAACAGGTTTTGATATTGTTGATGCCACGCCAGTTACAGCAGGTTGTAGAATGTATAAGACAAAAGCAGAATTAGATTTGATGCAGTATTCAAGCGATGTAACGATTAAAGCATATCAAGCAGCGTTTGCAACCATTCGTCCAGATATGTCTCAGTCTGAATTCAGTGGCAATATCAGTGCAGCTTTTAGAAAGCTAGGCTATAGCGGAGGTGCTTCTGTACAAGTGGGTAAATATTCCGCATTGCCTCATGGTAGTATCACACCACAAGTGATTCGCGAAGGCGATATTGTGATGGTAGATGGAGGCACAAGTGTAGAAGGATATGCTTCTGATATCACTAGAACAATTGTAGTAGGCAAACCAACCCAAAGACAAATAGATGTTTGGAATATAGAATTGGAAGCACAGAACGCAGCCTTTGCAGCAATTAAAATTGGTGCACCATGTGAAGTGGTAGACGCAGCTGCAAGAGCAGTGATTGAAAAAGCTGGATTCAAAAGCAATTATAAATTACCAGGCCTTCCGCACAGAACAGGACACGGTATTGGTTTAGAAGGACACGAGTGGACCAACTTTGTAAAAGGAAATAAAACAGCTTTGGCTGTTGGTATGTGTTTTAGCAATGAACCTACTATTTCTATTCCTGGTGAATTTGGAATTCGTTTAGAAGACTGTTTATACATCGCGGAAGATGGACCACATTATTTCTCGAAACAAAGTATTTCGATCGAACAACCATTTGGATAAATAACTTAGATGATTGTTTTTACAATCAATGAAAATTGTATTTAAGTAAAGACAATTCAAATAAAAAAAGGAGCTACAATTTGTAGCTCCTTTTTTATAATCCTATCAGAAGAGACTATTTTTTAAATTATTGATACAACTGATTGAATAACATTTTATAAGTAGAATGCGTTTGCCCTCTGAATGTAATTTCTGGTCCATACACAAACAACTTACCTTTTCCCAATTTTGCTTCAAAAGCAGCGACACCATCTTGCAAGTAGGCTTGTCCAAATGCCCAACCGCTTCTCAAAGTTTTATCTGATGCAAACCATGCAAGTGGCGTGATGGTACCATTCGCAATCGCATCGGGCTGTACTCTAAATACAGGGCTATTGTTAAAATACACATCTGCATTATTTTTCATACCCCAGTTGGCTTTTAGTGCAGGCGCAACAGCAACTTGTAAGATACTTCCTGGAATATAAAATTTCTCTCCCGGAAGCGTGCGCTCTTTTCCGTTATTCATTTCGGTAATGGCATTTTTAACAGGTAGTTTTAAATGATATGCAAGGTTGGCACTTGATCCTATTGTAACCACTGTGCCTCCCGCTTCTATGAAAGTCTTTAATGCAGGGATAGATTTTTCGGCAGTGATTCTTCCAACCATTGAATGAAATTCAGCAGGGATCTCCTCTAGGTTGGGTTCTCTCTCATCATAAGGTGAAGCTGGTCCTGCAACTAAAGATGGGATGGCCCCGTCAACAAAAACAATTGCATCAAACTTGTCTTTTAAATTACCTGCATTGATTTCTTTTGCATACAATAATTCAAAATCAAAATGGTGTTGCTCAAAAATCCATCTTACCCAGCCAGAAGGCATAGAACCACCATAACGATCCCATAATCCAATTTTTAATTTGGCAATTTTCACTGCATCTGTAGGAAGACTTTCTACTGCAATCATATTTAATCCAGCTTTTGCAATCATCTCCTTATCTTTTGATTCAGCTGCAATTTCGAAATAAAAGCCTTGTTGGTTTTTATAAACCGACTTACCCGCTTTTAATAAATCATTGATTTTAATAAAACTATTATTGTCATTAGATTGGATAGCATAAAATTGATTGACACTATTTGCTGTATTAAAAACAGTCGTTTTTACAGATTGTAATTGACCATAAGGAATGGCTTCAAACGGACCATTGAAATCATCTAAGATTCTGTCAAACTCCACACCCATGGTATATGCTGGTGTCCATCCTGCTGCATCATAAGGGCGCACGGGCGGTCCTCCAGGATACAAGAAATCATTCGGATGATCCTGTGGGTCAAACATATCTAATACATGCGCTCTAAATGCCTGGTTGGTTCTTACCACATAAGATCCTGCTGGATAATTTTTTCCATTCACAACAAAGTCATTTGTTGCTTGATGCACTTTAATACCACTTTGAATTAAAATATTCACAAAGGCCACTGCGCTACTCGTTTGAATGGCAGGAATAATATAACCTCTAGGATCTCTTAATCCTGGCGCCTTATATACTTTGGCATAATTTTGTAAAGCAACACTATCCACACGGGTATCTCTTTTTTCTGTCTTTAATTGTTCAGTCAATAGTTCAACTTTATTTGGAGAAAGGGTCCAGTTGTCTTTGTTGCCTGATTCAATAGCTTCTTTACCCATTCGATACATATTCAATAGCACTTCGTCTTTATGTCTTGCTGCATAATTAAGTACGGCATAATTTAATGAAATAGAATAGTCGATTGAATTTTTGAAATACCATTTTTGTGGTGCAATTGGAAAAGGCAATCCACTATTTGGAATCAATCTTTGAGGCACTAAAGGAATATTCATTGGGGTTGGACTTCCAATGATCTCTGTTAAAATACCAACAATATTATGATAGTATGCTGTGGTTCTTAATCCACCATTCCACCAGGTAGAATAAACCGATCCGCCCTTCATGGTATAGCCAGGCTTTTGTTCAGCATTTAAACGACTACTCATAGCGGCGCCCATTGCATCCAAACTTGTTATCAATAATGGACTATACACATAATTAAATGGATCTCTGTAAGGAGGGCCTGCAACAACAGTTCCAGCTGGACCTGTTTGATGGTGGTTGTATAAAATTTGAGGCATCCACTCGATATATTGTTGACGACTCATGTTTTTTGATTCACTCATGTTCGTCATAAAAAAATCACGATTGTTATCGTGTCCAATATATTTTTGATACAAGCGTGGTAATGCAGAAGTAGATCTTTTTAAAGTATCTGTGTTACGCATATACCAATTTGAAACCAATTCTTGTCCATCAGGATTAGCGTGAACAAATAAGATGATGGTATTTTTTAAAATATTTTTTGTTTCATTATCCTGTCTTGTGATAATCTGGTACATAGATTCAATCCACTGATGAATACCCACGACTTCGGTTGCGTGTAAGCCTCCATCTATCCATACCACTGCTTTTCCATCATTCGATAGTTGCTTCGCATCTTCTTCTGATAATCCTTCTGCTCTTGCTAGCTTTTGAGAAATCGATTTATATTTTTGTATTTGCTTGATGTTTTCGGGACTGGAGACAATCATCATATAATGATTACGACCTTCCTCTGTTTTACCCATCGTGACTAATTTAACTTTGTTAGAACTAGCTTCTACTTTTTTTAAATAAGCTTCTGTGGCAGTAAATGTGGCTAACTTATAATTGTCACCAATATTAAATCCAAAATGACTTTTTGGACTAGGAACAGATTGTGCAATAAGTTGAACACTTAATAATAGCACAATACTCAGCAGAGATACAATTCGACGCATAATGTTGTTTTTTGTTCAAACTAAAGTTAACTAGGTCGGCTTGAATTTTAAAACAAATTTTACGAATGGATGAAGGTCACCTTATTGTATTCTGAACAGCATGATTTGAGCGCTTGGAATAGCTGGCCTAGAAGGATTGGTTAAAGCACTTGTTTTGAATATTTGTGTTTGATTGTGTTTAACACTAAAAAACAATTCTAGATAATCATCCTCCCCAAAGACCACTATAGACTGTCCCGAAAAAATATTTTTGACGCCTACGGCGCCAGTGAAAAATTGCTTCAGACTATTGGGGTAGGCAGCGCCATTGCGCCTGATCCAGACACTGATTTCGTCATTGGCTATTTGCGTATTGTTGACTTGGAGACTATACTGTACCAAATAGGTCCCGGCTTTCACAACAAGCAGCCTGGTTCGATCTAGGCTGGTATTTAGCCCAATAGATACCTGATTTTGACCAATGGTATCCCGCCATTTTACCGCGGTGGCCGTATTGACATTGGCCACTTGCCTTGCTGTATCTGTATAGGCACCAAAATGCGTTTCAAAGGGCAGAAAGCCTAAACTCAATGCCAGCTCTGAAGCATTAATCTCTCCCTTGTTTAGTTTTTGATTGATTCTATTGCTTAAACTTAAAGTATCTTTTTTATCTAATTTTAAAGCCAATGCTTGGATGGATGCCTTGCTTAAAATTTTAAGACTATCTGGGACATGATCGACTTTGTCCAATTTTAAAGCCAATGCTTGGATGGATGCTTTGCTTAAAATTTTAAGACTATCTGGAATGTTATTGACTTTATCTATTTGCAATGCCAATTTAAAAGCAGGTAAATTATTTACGCCAGTGCCACCCTGCGGGATACTTAAAATACCTTCTAGATTTTCTGCTAAGACATGGTCTGCCGAAAAAGCGTAAGCTGCATATTGAATTTGTTGTTGACCAATCCGAATAAATTGTAAATGATTTTCTGGATCAATTTCTACTCGCATAAAATAAGTACCAGCCGTCCAATCAATTTTTTCAAATGCACCAATGGTGATTATTTTGGCAGATTCAGTAGCGCCAATTAAAATGGTAAACAATCCCAATGGACTAGTGGTAACAGATTTTAATTCTTGATAAAGTATTTCTTCGGATAATGTATCTTTTAAAATACTAATTCGAACTTGTATTTGTTTATTGGGCATAATCACGCCATAGCTTGTTCTAGCTGCAGCCTGAAACGCAATACCCTTTTGGTTTTGACTCAACCCAATTTGACAATAAAGTAGCAATACAATGATTATAGTTAGCGTAATGAATCTCATGGTTTTATAAATTTTATAGTCTTGATCCAATAATTGGCATTGCCATCCAACATCATGTACTCGGGTAAATAAAATACTTGCATGATATAGATCCCACTGTTCATCGCATTCATATTGATAGACCTTCCAGCATAACTGCTTCTATATTTTGTTTGATCACGCACCAAGACTTGCCCCTGCAGATTAAAAATTTTAAATCCAAATAAAATCAAATCGGGTTCTTTTGAAAACAGCACAATTGCATCTCCAGGAAATGTATTTTTTATTTCGATGCTGGGATTGTATTGCTCCCGAATACCATCATTGGCAAAACGATTCATAGTTGGTTGTAAAAAACCTGCGCTAAAAAAATAGGCATTCGAATGTTCGAGTGGTATGGCAGTTAATCCAAGATCAAGGCGCCAATCCATCTGCAATCCATCCACATGAGCAGCCACAAAATGATCAGCTGCAAGACTAAATGCTTGTAAAGGCAATTGTTGTCCATGCAATGAATGCGTTAAAAATTGTAATTGGAGCACGAATAAAATATAGATTGACTTAAAGTGACGCATTGTTTAAACCTAGTCATTCTAGATACTCATTTTTTGAGTATTTATACCTTCAAGTGTCAGGACCGAAAAAATTCTATCCATTTAAATCTTATCCAATCATAATATTGCCAAAAATTATTAACTTTAATCTGCGAACTTAATAAATGCACTTATGAGGTACAAAATTTTGATTTTAGTTTTAAGCATTGGCTTCTTTGGTTGTAGCAAAGGAGGAGACAGTCCTGCGCCAACTCCAACGCCAACCCCACCGGTAGTAGTGGTAGAGCCAAGTTTAACTGCCACGAATGGAGTAGTCATTGATATTGACCCGGGCGCAACCAATATTTATGCAGTATTAGGTACTTCACAAAGAATTGAAGTTAAACTAGCTGCAATACCCGCTAGCGGTGTCACTATTGACACTAAACTGATCAAAATTTCAGACAATACAACTGCTTTTTCTAATAGTATTTCATCTACTGCCCTAACAAATCCATTAACTGTAACTAGCTTAATACCTGGAGTGTTATACAATCTTTCGGTTGTAGTTACATCTAAAACTACCGCTTCAAATACTAAAACAGTTGAATTCAAAATGGCTGCAAAATAAGCCAACCACTTATAAAATATTGATCCCTTATCTTTTTAGATAGGGGATTTTTTTTGTACCTTATGTCTTGAAATATATTGTATCACTATTATAAAAAATGACTATGCCAATTCAATTTATTAGACGCATTGTAGTATGTGTTTGTTTACTTAGTTTTTCTTTGCCCATTTTTGCGCAAAAAAAATATACCGAAAAAGATTTAGCTGCTTTAAAGCAAACCCTTATGCAGACTGTTGCAGGGAAGTCCAAGGAAGTACAAGTGATGGTAGATCAAATTTTTAGTTTTGCCGAATTAGGATTTCAAGAAGTTGAAACTTCTAAATACATCACATCTGTTTTGACAAAAAACGGATTCACTGTAGAAAACGGCATTTCAAATGTACCTACTGCTTGGATGGCAAAATGGGGAACTGGTTCACCAGTGATTGCACTGGGAAGTGATGTGGATTGTATTCCAAAAGCCTCTCAAAAACCAGGCGTAGCTTACAAAGCACCAATTGTTGAAGGTGCACCTGGTCATGGAGAAGGACATAATTCTGGACAAGCTGTGATCATTTACGCAGCCATTGCAATGAAAGAATTAATGGAGCGTGAAAAATTACCTGGTACCATTTTAATTTGGCCTGGTATTGCCGAAGAACTAGTTGGAACAAAAGCATGGTATGTGCGTGATGGATATTTTAAAGATGTGGACGCTTGTATTTTCACACATGTGAGTGGTGATTTTACTTCTAGTTATGGAGACAATGGAGGCAATGGTTTAGTAAGTGTGCGTTTTGATTTTGAAGGAGAAGCCGCTCATGCTGCTGGTCAACCATGGAGAGCAAAAAGTGCATTGGACGCAGTAGAATTAATGAATGTAGGATGGAATTTTAAGAGAGAACATCTTAAGCCAACCAATAGATCGCACTATGTGATTGTAGACGGAGGTGACCAACCAAATGTGGTTCCAAGTAAAGCAAGCGTGTGGTACTATTTTAGAGAGCGTACCTATGAGGATATTAAAATGAACTATGAATCAGGTATCAAAATTGCACAAGGTGCAGCGATGATGACGAATACAAAAATGACGCATCAAATGTTAGGTACTGCATGGCCTGGTCATTTTAACAAGCCGCTTGCTGAAGCCATGTATGCCAATATTAAAAAAGTAGGCATGCCTGTTTGGGATGAAAAAGACATTGCATTAGCGAAGGGCGTTCAAGCCTTGGTAGAAGCACCAAAGAAAGACCAACAAGGCAATCCAATTGATGGTCTAAAATCTACGATTGATACTTTAAAAGGTTCAGTCGCATTTTCTTGGGGTGGAGGATCAGATGATATTGCAGACATCTCTTGGAACTTACCAACCATTGTATTAAGGTATCCAGCGAATATTCCTGGAACAAAAGGACACCATTGGGCAGATGCGATTGCAATGGCTACACCAATTGCACACAAGGGTTCCTTGGTGGGCGCAGAAGCCACAGCCATGACCTTATTGGATTTATTTACCAAGCCTAGTTTAGTCGCAGATGCTAAAAAGTATTTTAAGGAAGTACAAACAAAAGAGACTCAGTACATTCCTTTCATTACTAAAGACGACCCTCCTGCCATTCATTTGAATAAGGAGATTCAAGGAGCTTATAGAAGCCAACTTGAAAAATTCTATTACGACCCAAGTAAGTTTGGAACTTATTTAGAACAATTGGGTATTGTTTATCCAACATTAAAAAAGTAAATTATAAATTAGAATGATAATATAAAAATTTATACCTAAAAAAAGAGGGAGCGTCGCTCCCTCTTTTTTTATTGATTTTTTTTAAATTTATTTTTTACTAGCAATTTCTCCAATCGCGTAAACTAGTTTATCTAAATCCTGAAGTCTAGTATACACATGTGGCGTGATTCTGACACAGCTTACATTTTCCCAAACAATGCCTACTGTGTGAATTTTATATTTTGAAAACAAGGCACTGTCTAATTCTCCGGGCGTCATGCCATCTACACTCACACCACAAATACCACAAGCAAATTCAGGCTTGAAAGAAGTGTGAATTTTTACCTTAGGGATTGATACGACTTTACTTGCCCAATAATTTTTTAGATAACGAATGCGCTCCTCTTTTCTTTTACTTCCAATTGCAGTATGAAAATTAATGGCTTCTCCAATGCCTTGTTCAATAGGAAAGCTTCTAGTACCAAGGGTTTCAAATTTTCTTATATCAGCACTGTTTGGTTGGTCATTGCATACCAATGGCCATATTTTAGCAATATTTTCTTTCTTAATCCATAGCATACCAGAGCCTATTGGGGCGGATAAAAATTTATGTAATGAAGTGCCAAAATAATCGCAACCTAAATCTGGTATGCTAAAATCTAGTAGTCCAAAACTATGCGCACCATCTACAATGGTTTCAATATTATGTCGTTTTGCCATCGCACATAATTTTTGAACGGGCATGATTTGTCCAATCCAATTAATCACATGTGTGATATGAATAATTTTTGTTTTAGGCGTGATGGCTTTTTCAAAAGCAGCAACAATTTCATCCTCATTTTCTATTGGAAATTTAAAATTCAACTGGTTGTATACGATACCATCCCTGCTACTTCTTTGTTTCCAAGCATTGATCATATTCGGGTAGTCTTGCTTGGTGCCAATGATTTCGTCACCCGCTTTTAAGTTTAATCCAAAAATGATGGTATTCAATGCCTCAGTTGCATTTCTGTTAATGGCTACTTCTTCTGGATCTGCGCCTGCAAGTTCCGCTAATTTAAATCTAAGCGGTTCTCTTCCTTGATCCAAAATACGCCACATAAAATAAGACGGCCCTTCATTAGAAAGCGTATTAAATCGTTCAACCGCTTCTTGTACAATCCTTGGACTAGGACTTACCCCTCCGTTATTTAAATTAATGATATTTGGACTAGCCGTATAGCCTTGCTGCACCACGGACCAGTAATCCTCGTCAGTTGCGATTTCGATTGGTGTTAAGGCTTGTTTTTTCAAGTTGAGATGTTGAAATTCCGCAGCATGCGCCTGATGGAATAAACTATTTGCCGAAAAAGCCCCAGCAGCTAACCCTAATTTTTGAATAAAATTTCTACGATTTGACATAAGCTAGATTTGTACCATCAATTTAATTAAATTATTGACACCAAGTTGTTCAAACTTTAGTAAATTAGAATATTATAATTCACTAAAAAGATCTAGACCATGAACAAATCATACCTAATCGCTTTTTTATCTATTTGTATTACTAATACAATAGTGGCGCAAGTTCCAACTGATGTCTATAAAATGGAAGCAGTTTCAAGACCTAAAATCTCACCAGAGGGCAGCTGGATTTTATATAGTCAATCAAAAATTGATGCTGCAAAAGATAGATCGGTGTCCAAATTATACATGATGTCGTCTGACGGCAAAGAGACCATTACGCTAACCGAACAAACAAAGGGTGTTGGCAATTACCAATGGAGCCCAGATGGGAAATACATTTCTTATTTAACGAAGGGAAGAGATGAGGATAAAGGTTCCCAAATTTTTTTAATGGATCGTCGTGGAGGGGAAGGCGTTCAGCTTTCAGATATTAAAGGGGAGATTAATGATTATGTTTGGTTTAATAACGGTAAAAAAATGATTGTAGTCGTGAAAGATTTTAACTATGCGGATACTGCAAAGTCTAAAATTAGAACACCGTATGAAATGACTAGGTACAAATTTAAACAAGACAACGAGGGTTATTTAGACAATCGTAAAACACATATCTATTTATTTGATATGGCAACAAAAAAATTAGATACATTAACAAGCGGAAATTATAATGAGTCGAGTGTTGCTATTAGTGCAGACGATTCTATGATTACTTACGTGAGCAATGTTTCAGAAAATCCTGATAAGAATTCTAATACGGATTTGTTTTTATTAAAATTGACTAAAGGCGCTACACCATTGCAGTTAACGAATTATAAAGGCGCTAACACGAATCCAGTTTTTAGCCCAGATAATTCTAAAATTGCATTTTTACAATCTAGTTCAGAAAGAAATTTCGACATGTATGACATTACACAATTAGGTATTTATGATCTTAAATCGAAAACCATATCAATTGTTTCAAAAAATTATGATCGTGCATTCTCTTCTATTGCTTGGTCCGTAGATGGTCAGTCCATTTTGTCTTTAATTGAAGATGATAGAAAACAAAATTTGGTACAATTTAATATTCAAACACAACAACCAACTTTATTAACTAATGAAATGGGGGTGTATAGTTCAATGGATATGAATGACAAGGGTGATATGGTTTTGCTATTTGCTAATTTAGCAACACCGAATGAAATTTATAGCTATCAAAATAAAACCACTAAAAGGTTAACGCATTTGCAAGATGCTTTTGTAGCAAGTTTAAAAAAAGGATACCACAAAGGCTTTCAATCTACTTCATCTGATGGAACAATCGTATCAAGTATTTTACATTTACCAGATAGTGGAGCAAAAAATTTACCATTGATTTTATTTATCCATGGAGGTCCTGTGGCACAGGATGATTACGCTTTTGATATGACTAGTCGTATTTATGCGCAAGCGGGTTATGCTGTAGCAACCGTTAATTATAGAGGAAGTAGCGGAAGAGGTGTTGCTTTTACAAGTGCGATTTATGCAGATTGGGGCAATAAGGAAGTGAAAGACATTATTGGTGCAGCAGATTATTTAATTAAGGAAGGTATTGCGGATCCAAATAGACTTGGAATTGCAGGTTGGAGCTACGGCGGTATCTTAACGAATTATACCATTGCAACAGATAAGCGATTTAAAGCTGGCGTAAGTGGTGCAGGAAGTTCACTCATGATGTCGGTGTATGGATCTGATCAATACATTTCGCAATATGAAGATGAATTAGGCAAGCCTTGGGAGAATCCTAAAAAATATGAGGCATTGTCCTATCCATTCTATAAAGTAAAGGAGATTAAAGCACCAGTTTTATTCATGGCAAGCCAAGCCGATTTTAATGTGCCTGTGATTGGTGCAGAACAAATGTATCAAGCATTTAAATCAGAAGGTATTCCAACTGAATTGATTATCTATCCAAATCAAAACCACGGCATACGCGTACCAAGTTATATCGTGCATCGTCACAACGCACATATCAATTGGTTTAACAAATATTTAAAATGAAAATAATCGGCACCTGGGTCTTGTTTTTAGGTGTAATTGCAGTGAATGCACTGGCCAATATTTTACCCATTAATGGATACAATACTGGCCAGATATCTGCATTCTATCCCAATGCATTTGTGCCAGCCGGATTTACATTTTCTATTTGGGGTGTGATTTATTTATTATTGTTGTCCTATAGCATTGGCTATACTTATTACACGCTGAAGCAAGAACAATATCCAAAAGCGTTTGCATTCATTGAGCGTAACAATATTTATTTTTTATTGACATGCGTCTTTAATATGTCTTGGATAGTAGCTTGGCATTATTTACAAATTGAATTATCAGTGGTGATTATGTTATTATTTTTAAGCACACTCATTCAATTGTTTTTGAAAAGTACTACAATGGCTAATGCTTTGACTACCACTCAAAAATTCATTTTACAAACGCCATTTATAGTATACTTGGGATGGATCTCTGTAGCCACCATCGCTAATTTCACGGCTTTATTGGTTGCTTATAAATGGATACCATTGAGTATTGCTCCAGCCTATTGGAGCGCTGCCATGATTTTGATTGCAATCCTGCTTGCAGTATTGATGTTAAAAAAATTCCAAGCAATTGCATTTGCTTTAGTGGTTGCTTGGGCTTTATGGGGTATTTACAATGCTCAAGGTTCTGCAGCGCCTATACTGGCTCGAATAACGGCGGGAGGAATTGGCTTATTAATAACAGCCTCATTGTTTACTTTAATTAATAATAGGAAAAGCAAAATGGCTTAAATTTGTGCTATGATTACAAAAATGGAATTAAAATCGCTGTTTCCAGGTTTAGAGGAAGGCTTATATGATGCTATCTTAGACAATGCAGAAATTAAAGAAGTGCCAGCAGGAACGCCATTGTTAAAAGTGGGTCAAAATATTCGCTCAACAATGATGGTTATAGAAGGTACGGTGAAATTGTATCAGGAAGACGAGGAAGGAGATGAATATTTCATGTACTATATCTCACCAGGACAGGCTTGTGCAGTATCGATGGTATGTAGCTTTCAAGCGGAACAAAGTCAAGTTTTAGCAAAAGCCTTAACAGATGTCACGTTGATTTCTATTCCAATAAAATTCATGGACAAATGGCTAAGTGAATTCAAAAGCTGGCACTACTTTGTCATTAAAACCTATCGAACGCGTTACGAAGAACTACTAAGAACAGTGAATGAAGTGGCATTTAAAAATATGGATGAGCGATTGGAGTTTTATTTAAAAAAGCAGGTGGACAAGTTTGGTACGACCATTAAATTAACACACCAAGAAATAGCTTCTGATTTAAATAGTTCCAGAGAGGTAATCAGTCGTTTGATGAAGAAGATGGAAAAAAATGGCTGGATTGTTTTACACAGAAACAGCTTTGAATGGATCAAGCAATAAAAATAGAATGATCGTATAATAAAAAAGGCCTCGAATTTCGAGGCCTTTTTATTGAGTTAGTTATTTTGACTAAACATGTGTTTTAGTGTGGCAATTTATCTTTAAAATATCCATAAGTCCAAGTACCTACTACTGCACTTAAGATCACCACTAATACTGCATAGAATCCTGCACCAATATGGGCAAACAATGGACCAGGGCAAGCACCAGTTAATGCCCAGCCAAATCCAAATAACAAGCCGCCATAAATTTGACCTTTGTTAAATTCTTTATCTGCAATTTTGATTTCCTCACCATGTATGGTTTTGACTTTTAATTTTTTAATTAAAAAGACAGAGATGGCGCCAACAAAAACTGCAGTGCCAATTACTCCAAACATATGGAAGCTTTGTAAGCGAAACATTTCTTGAATTCGAAACCAAGAGATGATTTCTGCTTTTACAAATACAATTCCAAAAATTATACCTACTGCCGCATACTTTAAATTATACCAAGCTGGATGTTGTTGTTCTGATGCATTTACATAAGCGGTATTGCTATCTATATTTTGTACTTTTTCGTTGTTCATTGTTAATATTTATAAGGATAAAATCCAAGGTAAAATAATATTTGCCATAAAAAATCCACCTGCCATAAAACAGATAGTGGCAACTAGTGAAGGCCATTGTAAATTACTTAAGCCCATAATGGCATGTCCTGATGTGCATCCTCCTGCATACCTTGTTCCAAAGCCAACTAAGAATCCGCCAATAACCATCATAATAAATCCACGTAATGTAAATAAGGCTTCAAAACTAAATAGTTCAGGAGGTAATTGACTGCTATAAGTATTGAGACCGTATTTTGCTAGTTCTGATTGTAAGGCAGGACTCACTTCGATAGGTGCTCCTGAAGACAAAAATTGTGTAGCTAATAAAGCACCAATAAAAATACCACCCACAAAAAAGAAATTCCATATTTCTTTTTTCCAATCGTATTTGAAAAATGGGATATCTGCTGGAAAACAAGCTGCACATACATGCCTTAAATTAGAGGAGATGCCAAATGTTTTATTTCCTAAAATTAATAAGGCGGGCACAATTAGGCCGATGATAATGCCGGCAACATACCATGGCCATGGTTGTTGAATTTGTTCGATCATGTTGATTGGTTTTTATTTATTGTAAAATTTTTTAATAGGCTTGAACGGTCCATATTTATGTTGTGTTTCTGAAAAGCTATCTGCATATGGACCAAAGGCAAAATCAAGTGGTTTCTTGTCGTATTTAGGCCAGTCTTTGGACTGATCCTTATGCGGTCTTGTTTGGCTATTCACATATGCTGCAACATCCCAACACTCTTCTTCTGTTAACTTAGGACTTTCATGAGCAGTCAATAAGTAAGGCATATTGTTTTTAACATAGCCTGCAAAATTGCTTATTCTATATAATCCTGCTCCATCATTATAACTATATTTTCCCCATAATGGAGGATAAGCATATTCTAATTCATCTAGTGTTAATTGACCTTCTCCATTGGCGCCATGACAACTTTGACATTGAGCTGTATAAACAATTTGTCCTTTTTGTGGATCTGCTGCTCGGTCTAAAAAAGCTAGTTTTTCTATGCCCGAACCAATCGGCTTCTCTCCTTTTTGAACATCTTGTCCTAACCATTTGATATAAGCATAGATAGCTTTAAATTCTCTACTATTACTATCCACTGCTGTTCCATTCAAGCTTCTTTCCATACAATCTGCCACACGTTTATAAATCGTTTCTACTTGTCCACTTCGGTCTCTAAATTTTGGATAGGTTGAAAAAACAGCCGCATAATTATTTCCCCAAGCTTTTGCACCAGCTTGTAAATGGCAGTTTTGACAATTCATGCCATTGGTAATTTGTGCAACCGATCCTTTAGGGCCTAAATACTTAGACGTGTGTGCAATTAAATCCTGTCCATATATAACCAACTCACGCTCTTCACCTACTGTGGTATTATCAATATAGATACTTGGCCCTACCCATGTACTATCTGTTTTGGCTATGGTACCATCGATTTTAAAATAATCTCCGCTAATGAAACCTACTAAAAAATAGATTCCTATTACAGTGAAGATGCCAATTAATACGATATACTTTTTTTTCATTCCTTTTATTTTAACCAGGATTTTATTTGAACTTAATGATGCTGTAATCTAAAATCATTTTATCTAAATTCATAGGTTGTTCCTTGTAATTGAGTTAATAAGTTAGGTGATTGGTCTGTGGCAATTGTTCTGCCTTCTAATTTTGG
>JBILAW010000120.1:0-5258 GCA_044354025.1 Sediminibacterium sp. | reverse complement strand
CTGCATCGCATTGGTAGAACTCTCTATACCTTCCTTTTTGTGGTCGGTCTGCTCTCCAAACGGGTTGAATTTGGTAACGCTTAAAAGGAAAACTTAAAGCGCCATGATGCATGGCCACATACCTTGCGAAAGGAATGGTTAAATCATACCTTAATGCTCTTTCTGTAATCTGCGTGCTAGATTTTCCTTCCAATATTTTCTGAAACCCTTCACCTGTAGCTGCTGCTTTTTGCGGGTTGTCTAAACCGTTATTTAAAATTTTGAAAATCAGTTTATCTCCTTCCTCTCCATATTTTCCCATCAGTGTGTCCAACTGTTCCATCGCAGGCGTTTCCAGTGGCTGAAATCCATATAATTCAAATACCGTCCGAATGGTTTGGAAGATATACTGTCTTTTTTGAACAGTCGCTGCGTTGAAATCTCTTGTGCCTTGTGGTAAAGAAGGTTTACTCATGAACTCAATTTGTTTGTAAAGATAATTTTTTAAATCGTTACCATGTTAATTGTTTAATTTGCTCCTCAAAATTATCCTATATGGAAGAAAGAGAAAAATCTGAAAGGTCTTATCGTTTTTTTAGACGCATTTATGACTTCTCCATGTCTACACTGATTCTTGGAATTGGTGGCCTCTTGTTTGGCGCCAAGTATTTCAAAATGGATATGGTGTTGAATATTGACAATGATTTTAGACTCATTTTTGGCACTTTGTGCCTGGTTTACGGTGGATTTAGGCTATACAGAGCCATCAAACATGATTATTAATGCTATCAAGCAACAACCAAGTGACTATGCGCCCCTTTTTAATTGGATGGATTTATATACTCTTATTGGCTTCATGCAATACGACAACCGAAAAGACCAGAGATACCCCAAATTCAGGGTTGATTCGCATCTCTGTGGAGGAAAGTTTTAGACCCTTTATGGAGGAGCAGTTAAAAGTCTTTTTGGCAAGCAATCCCAAGGCTCAGATTGAGGCTAGTTATAAATCAGAGATCGATTGTTTCAAAGATTTAGCCAATGACAGTACAAGGATGATTTTTGTTACGAGAGGTTTAACGAAGCAGGAGCAAGTTGACTATAAAAAAAGCCTCAGTTTCAATCCAAATTTTGCCATTCTTGCTTACAATGCAGTGGCCGTATTGATTCATAAATCAGCAAAGGATTCTGTATTTAGCTTGGAAGCCTTAAGTCAAAGACTCACTGGCAAGTCCAATAAAGAAGTGGTGATGGATGGAAATAATTTAACAGGCATCATTCGATTTTTAAAAGATAGTTTAGCAAAAGACATCCCTTTGGGCAAAAATGTGGTGGCAGCAAATGGAAGTAAAGAAGTCATAGACTATATTGCTACACATGCTGATGCCATTGGGTTTGTGGGGATGAACTGGATTGGAGATGGGTATGATCCTGCCCAAATTGAATTGCGTAAAAAAGTAAAATTAGGCTTGGTAGAATGTACACAATGCATTGAAAAAGGCTATTTTTCTAAACCATCACCTGCTACAATCAGCAAAGCACAATATCCGCTTACTTTACCCATCTATTTTATTTTAAAAGAAAATTCAGCAGGCCTAGGTACTGGGTTTTTAAATTTTCTAAGTTTGGAAAGAGGACAGTTGATTTTTAAGCGTTCTTTTTTAGTGCCAGCAAAAATGGGCTTTAAAAAAAGGAATAGTTTGCTAGAATAGTTAAAAAAGCTAACAAGTTTTAGTAGAATTAACTAAAATTTAAAGTCATTTCTTCCAAAAAAATCAATATTTTAGCTCTCTCAAAGTTCAACCCTAAAGGATACTTGAAATGAGGGTTTTGAACTGGGTATAATTTATAAAATACAAAAACACTGTGATGAAAAAATTGGTTGTATTGATGTTGGCAGTATCATTTGCATTAACTGGTGTTAATGCTCAAGTACCTGTATCTCCATTAAACGAGGGATTGAAATTGTTGCGTTACGAAAAAAACAAATCTGCTTTAGCATTCTTTAAAGATGCGTATGAGAAAAACGCTAAAGATCCAGAAACCATTTTTTGGTATGGTCAAGCGATCTTATCTCAAAATGGCGCTGGTACGCCAGATCAAGCGTTTGTTCAAGCTACAAAAGAATTGTATCAAAAAGCAGCAACCGAATTAGGTAATAATGCATGGATTTTAGTGGGCACTGCACATGTACAATTGTTAGAAGCTGGGGAAAAGGCAGACCTCAATGCGATCAAGCAAACTTTAGAAGTTGCGATCACAAGTACTTTAAATACAAAGGGTAAATTCAAAGGAAAGCCAAGTCAAGATATTGTGAATGCCATTGGTTATATCCACTCTGAAGTGCCTTCTAGCGTTGGTGATCATCGATATGCGATAGATAAATTAAAGGAAACTATTTCTGCCTACGAAGGCACACCAGTGTTGCCAACTATGTTCGTTAATTTGGGTATCAACTACCTTAAATTGGGTGGCGAAAATGGTGGCGAAGCGGTAACTGCTTTCTTGGAGTCTATTAATAGAGATCCACTTAACGCCTATCCTTATTATAGAATTGGTAAAGTATATCAAACACAAAATAACTTAGAGTCCTTTGACGAATATTTTAAAAAGTCTCTAACTGCAGATCCTAAGTTCGCACCAACTTATTTTGCTTTGTATCAATATTATGCAGACAAGAATACAGAAACTGCAAAGACGAATCTTGATTTGTTCTTGCAATATGCAGACAAGGATCCAGCTTTGGACATCTTCAATGCTGATTATTTGTTCCGTGCTGGTCAATATGATGCTTCATTGGCAAAAGTGAAGGAGATGGAAGCTTCTATTGGCATTCAGGCTTTACCACGTATTGGCGTATTATTAGCTTATAACTATGACCGTAAAGGAGATTCAGTTCAGGCTAAAACCTATATCGAACAATTTATTACTACAAGTGCGGCGGACAAAGTCCTTAATACGGATTATGAGCTTGCTGTAAAAGTATTGTCTAAATTTAGTGGAAATGAGGCTGTTTTAGCTGGCCTGCTTGAAAAGGCAATTGCAGCGGATACGGCTAAGGCGAATCAAATGAAATATTACAAATTAGGGGCAGATATGTTTGAAAAATCAAATATGTATGTAGATGCTTTTAAATGGAATACGAACTATTTTAACCTAAGAGGCATCAAAGACGAATTGTACTATTACAAGTTATCTAGCGTTGCTTATAATGCAAAAGACGGCCTTGCTACAACAGAAATTGCAAAGCAATACATTGCTGCTTTCCCTGATCGTCAAAATGGGTATTCATTCAATGTGAAAGGGGCTCAATTGATCGATACAGCAAATAAATTGGGTATTGTGTTTCAAGCCGCTTCCGTACAAAATGAGTTTATGTTGAAAGATCCTGTTAAATACAAACAAGGTTTGGTCAATACTTATTATTTGATGATGGGGTATTTTAATGAAATGAAAGATTTAGAGAAAGCGATAGGCATGTGTGATAAAGTATTGGAATTAATGCCTGGTGAGGCTCAAACTGTAAAAATTAAAGAAAGCTTGGTGAAGAACTGGGAAATCCTCAAAAAGATGCAAGGCAATCAAAAGCCTGCCCCAGATGCCCCAACTGAAAATAAGAACTAATTCAACCCCTTTTTAGTGCTTTAAAGGCTATTAAAAAAAGATGCTAAAAACTCCCCTTAAATGGGGAGTTTTTAGTTTAAACAAGTTCCTTTGCGTATTTTTGCGGCACCTAAAAGACTTAGAAATGAATAGTGCTGCCAATTACTTACCAATCGTATTGCAAATATTATTTGCAGGTGGCTTTGTAGCCATCATGATTTTGGTCTCTAGCTTAGTAGGCCCTAATCGAAAAACATCGGATAAATTAGAAAATTTTGCGAGTGGAATTGAATCTCATGGAGATGCAAGATCACCTATGGCCATTAAATATTTTTTAGTAGCCATCTTATTTGTATTGTTTGATGTAGAAGTTATTTTCTTTTATCCATACGCAGTGAATTTTAAAAGTTTAGGCTGGGCTGGATTTTTCGAAGTGGTTTTATTTGTTGGATTTTTCTTGGTAGGCTTTGTCTACATCATCAAGAAAGGAGCACTTAAATGGGAAGATTAATTTTAAAAAATATAATGCATACATTATGCGTCCAGTAAGATTTAACATACATCCAAAAGAAGCAGAAATTGCCGATGCAATTGGCATGGGTAAAGCACCAGATGGCGTTCCAGGTGATGGATTTTTTGCAACACAATTAAGTTCTGTTGTAGGACTTGCGCGTAAAAATTCTTTATGGCCTTTGCCTTTTGCAACATCATGTTGTGGGATTGAATTCATGGCAACCATGGCATCACACTATGACTTATCTCGTTTTGGTTCAGAGCGTGTAGGCTTCTCTCCACGTCAATGTGATTTATTAATGGTGATGGGTACGATTGCAAAAAAAATGGCTCCAGTGTTAAGACAAGTGTATATCCAAATGGCAGAGCCACGTTGGGTGATTGCAGTTGGGGCTTGTGCATCTAGTGGTGGTATTTTTGATACTTATAGCGTATTGCAAGGAATTGATCAAGTGATTCCAGTAGACGTATATGTGCCAGGTTGTCCTCCAAGACCAGAAGCGATTATTGATGGTTTTATGAAAATCCAAGACCTCGTTGGACAAGAAAGTATTCGCCGTAGAAATAGCGAACAATACAAAGCATTATTAAATAGTTATGGCATTCAATAGCCAACACTTAATTCTTATAATATGTCGTTAAATAACGAAATGGTTCAAGAAAAATTAATTGCAAAATTTGGAGACCAAGTTTCGCAATTTGCAATTAGTTATGGCATGCTTTCTTTTGAATCTCCAAAGGAAATCAATTTGAAAGTTTTACAATTTTTATATGATGAACCAAGTTTAGCATTTACATTTTTAACAGATATCTGTGCGGTGAATTATCCTAATCAAAAAGGAGCAGAATTAGTAGTAGTATATCATCTGCATAATTTAAAAGAGAATATTAGAGTTCGTTATTCCGTGAGCACTTCGTTAGAAAATACAGATGTGTATACAGCCACTAAATTATTTAAATCTGCCAATTGGATGGAGCGTGAGACCTACGATTTTTTTGGCATCAACTTTGTGGGTCATCCTAATTTGAAACGTATTTTGAATGTAGATGAGATGGATTATTTTCCATTAAGAAAAGAATTTCCATTAGAGGATCAAACTAGAATTGACAAGGATGACGAAATGTTTGGTAGAGGATAATTAATTATAAAATCAAGGTATAACTAA
>JBILAW010000022.1:0-17742 GCA_044354025.1 Sediminibacterium sp. | reverse complement strand
TGGGAGAACGCATCAGATCCGTGTGCACATGAAACATATTGGACATACTTTATTCAATGACCAAGAATACGGTGGAGATCGAATTTTAAAAGGGACAATTTATACCAAGTACAAACAATTTGTAGACAATTGTTTTGATGCTTGTCCTAGATGTGCTTTACACGCCGCTACCCTTGGTTTTATTCATCCATCCACCGAGGCCATGATGCGCTTTGATAGCCCATTGCCTTCGGATATGGAAGCAGCGATAACCAAATGGAAGAACTATAAAGCTGCGGCACATACTTAGTTTTTCTATTTTATTAAATTAGAAGCGGATTTATTTCAAAGCGGATTTATTTCAAAAAAGAAAGTTCAATCCTAAAAAGTATAAGACATAAAAAAGCCGCTTCGATTTCGAAGCGGCTTTTTACTTTGAAATAAATTCAAATTATTTTTTGTTTTGACTCGCAGCCATAGGAGACAATCCAATGGATTGACCTCTTGTAAAACCTTTTGATTTGAATAAAGCAAACTTACTTGGCGCAGCTACATTTGGCCATTTGTTATTGCTCTCATCAATGTCAGCAGTTTCACGCATTGGATCTAATTGAATCGATACCGCTTTCTTGCTTGTCAAGAACACTTTAGTTACTTTGTTCTCGTTCTTTCTCCAGATTTGTGCTGGTAAACGTTGTGTTTCTTTAGTACCATCTTCAAAAGTAAATTCAAGGATGATTGGCATCACCAATCCACCTTTGTTCAAGAAGCTTACTTCATATAAATTAGCACTTGCATATTTTGCTTTCTCAGCGTCTGTTAAACCTTCAGCTGCAGGCATGGCCATTGCTGGTTGCTTTGTCACTGAATCGTAAGGCTCTAATCCTCTATCATATCTCCAATAGAAATCACGTAAAGTCGTATCTACATCTGTTAAGAATACAATCGACTTATCGTTTCTATTTCTGATTTTTGAAATGTCTTCAAAGCTATTCACTTCTGGTTTTGACAAACCTCTTGGTCCCATTGTTCTTGCTGCAGGCACTGCTACAGTTGGATCATACACCGCATGCTTCACTGTATCAATCGCAATATCTACAGGATCGATGCTGTAGAACCAGCCTCTCCAGAACCAATCTAAATCTTCTGCACTTGCATCTTCGATTGTTCTAAATAAATCGGCAGGTGTTGGGTGTTTGAATGCCCATCTTCTTGAATACTCTTTAAATGCATAATCAAATAAGTCACGACCCATAATTGTTTCACGTAAAATATTCAAACCAGTTGCTGGCTTCGCATATGCGTTTGGACCAAACTGAATGATATTTTCGCTATTCGTCATGATTGGCTCTAATTGATCCTTTGGCAATTTCATGTAATCTGCAATTGCAAAAGCAGGACCACGACGACTTGGGAACTTGTTGTCATATAATTCTTCTGTCAAATATTCTACATAAGTATTTAAACCTTCATCCATCCAAGACCATTGACGCTCATCGCTATTTACAATCATTGGGAAGAAGTTATGGCCTACTTCGTGGATGATTACACCTAACATACCATTCTTAGCTGCTTGTGTATAAGAGCCATCTTTTTCGGTACGACCATAGTTGAAACAAATCATTGGATATTCCATACCATTAGATGCTTCAATACTTTGTGCCACAGGATATGGATAAGGAATGGTGAATTTAGAATATGTCTTAATAGTGTGTGCTACCGCTTTAGAAGAGTAAGGACGGTATAAACCATATGCCTCTTTTCCATAAGCACTCATACACATTACTTTCTTACCTTCTACATTTGCAGCTAAAGCATCCCAGATAAATTTACGGCTTGAACCAAAAGCAAAGTCACGTACATTTTCTGCATTGAACACCCAAGTTTTTTGAGTTGTTACTTTTGTTTTTTCTGCTTTCTTTGCTTCTTCTAAAGTCACCACCTCAACTGGTTCAGTAGAAGTTTGTGCTTTATTCCATCTAGCCAATTGAGCTGGGCTCAATACAGCTGCATAGTTTTGACAAGCACCTGTTGCCATGACAACGTGGTCGCTAGGTACAGTGATAGCTACTTTATAATTACCAAAAGTCAAAGCAAACTCACCTCTACCAGTAAACTGGTGGTGTTGCCAACCTTGGAAATCAGAATAAACTGCTAAACGCGGATACCATTGTGCCATAGTGAATAAGTGGTTGCCATCTTCTGGGAAGAACTCAAATCCACCTCTACCTGCAACAGTCAATCTATCTGTGATTTTATAATTCCAATCTACTTTAAAAGCAAACTTTTGACCAGGCTTCAATGCTGTTGGCAATTCAACACGCATCATGGTCTTGTTCACTGTGTATTTTAACTTAGCACCTAATAGATCCGTGATTTTTAAAATATTCACACCTAATCCATTATCGCTTTTTGCTTCTTCTAAATTATCAATCATGGCAGGACTCATGCCTCTACCCATTGAACTTCCGTCTGGGTAACCTGCATTTTTAGTTGTGCTATGCTCATTCTCATCTAACTGTAACCAGATATAAGTTAATACATCAGGTGAATTATTGAAATAAGTAATGGTCTCAGCACCATGCAACATTAAATTCTTTTCATCCAAAGTTGCCTTGATGTCGTAGTCAGCTCTTTGCTGCCAATACTTTGTTCCTGGTGCACCACTCGCCGTTCTGTATTCATTTGGCGTAGGTAAAATAGTACCCAATTGTTCAAACTTGTTTCCATGGTTAGAACCTGGATTGTTGCGGATATCTTGGGACATAACTGTCAATGCAGTTAAACACATGATACCAAATGACAATAATTTCTTCATTGTTGTTTCTTTTTCGAGGTTTAAAGAGATCCGAATCGATCTATGATCATACGTAAAGATAATAATATCGTTATGAAGGAACCATACCGCATATACATTTTTCTAGGAATTTTAAGGATACCTAAGATGCCATAAGATAAGGCTAAAATCACCAGCACAATCAAAATTTGACCTATTTCAAGGCCTATATTGAAGGAGAATAAGGGCCCTAGCAGGGAATCCTCCTTGCCCAAGAGGCTTTTTAAATAATTACTGAATCCTAGGCCATGGATTAGCCCAAAAAAGAGCGCCAACCCATAATGGGCCGAATAACGCTGCTTAAACTCAAAGTCCTTCACCCAAAAATTGGAAACTGCAGTGATTAAAATGGTCACTGGAATTAAGAACTCAATCCAATTCACCGGAATATCTAACAAAGAAAGGGTGCTTAAGGCCAATGTTAAGGAGTGGCCTATCGTAAAAGCGGTCACCAAAATCAATATCTTTTTCCAATCCGACCAGATATAGCGCAGGGTCAATGCCAGGACAAATAAAATATGATCTACCCCACCTAAATCAATAATATGCTTAAAACCTAGTCTTAAATATAAAAATAGCTCGTCCATAAATGAATTTTTCTGGTGTTAAATTAATGAAGACCTTTGTAACCACAAAATAAACTACTATGGCTTGGATTGGTTTAAAACATTGGATGGTATGGATGCTGACTGCAATGCACCCCTTTTATATCTCAGTGGTAGAAATTGAGCACAATACAAAAGACGCCACCATTGAAATAAGTGCGCGTACGTATACAGATGACTTAGAGAAAATGATTCAAAAAGAATTCAATGTGAAATTGGATTTGAATCAAGCAAATCAAAAAGAGCAAGCCAATAAATACATCAACCTATACATGCAAAAGAAACTGGCTTTACAAGCTGGTGGTGTAAAATACAAGATGGACTTTGTAGGATACGAGATTCAGAAAGAAAGTACTTGGAGTTATTTTGAAATCAAAGAAGTGAAGCAGGTTAAACAATTGAACATTTTTTGCGAGATCTTATTTGGGATAGACCCAAATCAAATCAATATTATACATACAACGGTCGGCGGTGTCAGAAAAAGTTACGAATTGGCCACGCCAAAAAATACGACCCAGTTTAATTATTAAGTACCAAATTTTAGAGCCCAACGAAATACCTCCTGCGGCTAAATTATTTTTTCAATTCCATTGGACCTGCCCATTTTAAATAGGCTTTTGCCGTGCCATATCCTGATACCAATCCAATAATAGTACCTCCAATAATGTCCAATGGATAATGCACCCCAACATATATTTGAGCAAAGGCAATGATACCTGCCCATACAAAAAAGAATTTTGTAAAACGTTCTTGTGTCATCCCCCAGGTGATGAAAATAAACATTGCAAGTCCAAAATGATTGGCAGCATGTGAAGATGTAAAACTAAAGCCGCCAGAACAATGGTCTAATAACAATCTAGTTTTTCCCAATAATGCAGGATCATTACAAGGTCTTAAACGATGAAAAAAAGGCTTGAATACGCTACTACTTATTTGGTCTGTCAAGCCAACATTGATCAAGGCAAACAAAAGCCATTTCAAGGTTTTCCAACCTATTTTGTAGACCAACCAGATCAACAATCCAATATACAAGGGTACCCAGTTGTTGGAATGCCTGGTCCAAGGAAGGACATTGTCCAATAGAGGATGGTGCCAGACCCCATTGATTTGGTGAAACAATGCCTGATCGATGTCCTTAATTTGTTGAAAAATACTTAGCCCCATGCCGTAAAGATACATGGAATGGAAAAATTTAAAGTAAATTTGCAGACCGATTTATTTTAATATTTAGCTATGTCATTAATCAAGAGCATTTCAGGTTTTAGAGGCACCATTGGTGGTCGTCCAAACGATAACCTAACGCCAATTGATATTGTAAAATTTGCATCTGCATATGGTACCTGGTTGATCAGAAAATCAGCTGGAAAAAAGAAAGTGATTGTGGGCCGTGATGGAAGGATGAGTGGCCTCATGGTAGAAGCCTTGGTGGAGCAAAGTTTATTGGCCCTAGGTATCGATGTGGTGCATTTAGGATTAAGCACTACGCCCACCGTAGAAATGGCTGTGGTATTTGAAAATGCAGATGGCGGCATCATATTGACAGCAAGTCATAATCCAAAAGAATGGAATGCCCTGAAATTGTTAAATGAGAAAGGCGAGTTTGTAAGTGGAGAAGAAGGAAAAATAATTTTAGCAATAGCAGAACAAGAAGATTTTATTTATGCCCCTGTGGATGCCATGGGTGAATTGATTGGGGATGACAATAGTTTATCAAAACATATTCAAGCAATATTAGACCATCCATTGGTAGATATTTACGCCATCAAGAAAGCCAATTTTAAAGTAGTGGTGGATGCGATCAATAGTTCTGGTGCATTTACAGTGCCGGCATTGTTAAAGGCGATTGGTGTTGAGGATATCCTTGTGTTGAATGCAGCAATGACAGGAGACTTTGCACATAACCCAGAGCCCTTAAAAGAACACTTAACTGAACTTTGCGATACAGTTGTAAAAGAAAAAGCGCATTTAGGTATTGCTGTTGACCCTGATGTAGATCGTTTATGTTTTGTGAGTGAAGATGGCAAT
The DNA here is from genome assembly GCA_044354025.1 of Sediminibacterium sp. Lineage (GTDB taxonomy): Bacteria > Bacteroidota > Bacteroidia > Chitinophagales > Chitinophagaceae > Sediminibacterium. The sequence goes on along the minus strand of JBILAW010000022.1, from coordinate 12,297 downwards.
TTATTTGGTGAAGAATACACATTGGTAGCCATTGCTGATTATATTTTACAATATACCAAAGGTGCTACCGTAAGTAATTTATCTTCTACTAGGGCATTAAGAGACGTCACCGAGCAACATGGTTGTACTTATTTTGCAAGTGCAGTAGGTGAAGTGAATGTGGTGACAAAAATGAAAGCAGAAAAAGCTGTGATTGGTGGAGAAGGCAATGGTGGTATCATTGTACCAGATTTACATTATGGTAGAGATGCTTTAATTGGCATTGCTTTATTCTTATCGCATCTTGCAAAAGCAGATACAAGCTGTTCTAGTTTGAGAGCTGGCTATCCTGCTTATTTTATGAGTAAGAAAAAGATGGACCTGAATGCAAGCCTTTCTTTGTCAACCATATTCGAACAATTGAAAAAGGAATTTGCAGCATTTCCAATGAATGATGTAGATGGATTGAAGATAGACTTTGAAAACGAATGGGTGCACTTAAGGTCTAGCAATACAGAACCAATTATGCGCATTTATACTGAAGCAAAAACACAAGCTGCAGCAGATGAACTAGCGAATAAGATTATTCAGCTGATCCTTAAAATTCAGTAATTTAGCAAACATGCAGAGAATTTATTTTGACAATGCAGCTACAACCTCGCTTGCACCTGAAGTGCTCGAAGCGATGATGCCTTATTTGACCGAAAAATTTGGTAACCCATCTTCGATTTATAGTTATGGAAGAGAAACAAGATTGGCCATTGAACAAGCCAGAAAATCTGTCGCAAAAAACTTAGGCGCCAAGCCCGCTGAAATATTTTTTACAAGTGGTGGTACAGAAAGTAGCAATACTGTTTTAAATGCGGCTATAACCGATTTAGGTTGCAAGCATATCATCAGTTCTCCAATCGAACACCATGCCACTTTACATACGGTAACGCATTTAGCTAAATTGCACAACCTGAAATTAAGCTTTGTAGAAATTTTACCTAATGGACATATTGATATGGATCATTTAGCAGGATTGCTAGCCGAAACAAAGGATAAAACAATTGTAACCATCATGCATGCCAATAATGAAATTGGGAATATGATTGATATTGCAGCTGTTGGTCAACTTTGTAAACAATATCAGGCGTATTTTCATAGTGATACTGTTCAAACTGTGGGACATTTTCCATTTGAATTAAGTCAACTCTCAGTTGATTTTATTACTGGAGCTGGACATAAATTTCATGGACCTAAGGGTGTAGGTATTTTATATATCAACGAAAATGTAAAAATTAGTCCCTTGGTACATGGCGGTTCACAGGAGCGCAATATGCGTGCTGGTACAGAAAATTTATATGGGATTGTTGGTTTTGCGAAAGCACTTGAATTGGCTACCGAAAAATACCAAGAAGACCGTGCATATATCCAATCTTTGAAACAGTATTTACATGATCAATTGGTTGATAAAATTCCTCATGTGAGTTTTAATGGCGATCCATTTGGAAAAAGTTTATATAATTTATTAAGTGTCAACTTTCCAAAAAATGAAAAAACAGAAATGATCTTGTTTAATTTAGACATGCACCATGTTTGTGCGAGTGGAGGAAGCGCTTGCTCTAGTGGTGCCCAACAAGGTTCACATGTCATCAATGCGCTTAATAAAGGCTCAGAAATTGTGACTGTTCGTTTTTCTTTCTCTAAGCACAATACCAAAGAAGAAATTGACCAAGTTGTAACAGCCTTATTAACAATGCTAAACTAATTTATTTTAGGACTTTAAATAGCAACCAGCTTTAGAATAAATAAATTCAATTAATTCAACTAAATCAATCATGATTTACAAAAAAAAGGCGCTTCAAACGAAGCGCCTTTTTTAATAGCGATGCTTAAATTAAGGTTGAGCTGCTACTGGAATCCCTTTTTCAATATTCTCAATAACACTAATCAACTGATAACAAGTCAAAATATCTTGTATAAAAGAAGCTTGTTTATTGTTAAATTCAGTGGCTTTGTTTTGGTATGCATTCTCTGCATTTTGCATAAACTGCGCTTCTGACATTGGCGTACCTAATGATTTATAATAAGCCAATTGTTGTTTTAAATCTTTCACAACTGCTGTACCTATTCTTTTTCCTAATTCAGTATCCCCTGCGGCATATGCTGCTTGTAAATACAAATAAGAGAAGTAATTATGTTGGTTACCCCTATTAGAGGACATACCATAAGGAAGGTTTTTAGCACTAATCTCCTTATCTAATTTTCTTAATACTTGAACTGCGCTATCTCTTTTACCAGCTGCAACTAAAGCTTGTGCAATCTGAGACACATTCAATCTCAATGAATTTAAATGTCTTCTGTTCTCTTCGTCATAGTAGACATTTGACTTACTTGAATTCTTGAAATCAAACTTAGTCATGATATTTTTATAAGCAGCGTCTGTATCCACAGATGCTCCTTTTACAGGAACCAATTGATAAGCTAATCCAGTTTGACGGACATATTGATCCAGTCCTAAGTCTTTTAACTCCTGTGTAGAGGTAAAGCATATTGGACGCTTAAACTGAGTCGTAGCAATGATAGCATAAATAGCCAACTCATTTTTGATCATGTATTGTCTGTTTGGATTGAAATCAATCAACAACTCAGACTCAATGATATCTGTTGGCTTGGCAATACCAGAAGCCAAGGCAAATTCCTTATTGATAGGTAATTTGAATTTATGTGTAGGGAAGATATTCACTGGGCCTTCCTGCGTTGAAGCTTGGTATTTACCAGTTTGATCTCCAACCACATACCTTAAGATAGAATCCAAATTATGGTAAGTTGTTTCACCAAACTCTGGCAGTGGATTGTAATAAGCTACATTTAATTTATTGCCAGCAACTTGTTCTTCTGTAAAAATCACATCAAATTGATCGCTCTTATTTACTTTATACCTTAATTCACGCATATACCAATCCGATCCCAATAAACTATTCACTACCACACGTATATCTGGTCTAATGCCTTCAACTTCCTGTGCATACCATAATGGATAGGTATCGTTATCGCCGAATGAAAATAAGATAGCATTAGGAGGGCAACTTTCTAAATACGCTCTTGCCATATCACGCGCCAATGTTTTTTGGCCACGATCATGGTCATCCCACTCCTGCTGCGCCATCAATGTTGGAACTGCTAATAAACAAAGGACTGTTGCAATGGTCGTCGCCATATTTTTATGGATGACTTTGCTTAGCCATTCTGCTACTTGTAAAACGCCTAGTCCAATCCATATTGCAAAAGCATAGAAAGAACCTACATATGCATAATCACGTTCACGCGGTTGCAATGTTACTTGGTTCAAATAAATCACAATCGCCAAACCGGTGAAGAAGAACAACAAACCTGTCACCACAAAATCTTTTTTGTTTTGCTGGTATTGGTATAATAATCCCATGATGCCTAAGAAAAATGGCAGCATAAACAAATTATTATTCGCCTTATTGTCTTTGTTAATACTATCTGGTAATTTAGATTGTTCTCCAAAGAAGAAATTATCTACTACCGAAATACCTGTTTTGAAATTACCATCACGTACATTGCCAAATCCTTGTAAATCGTTTTGCTTACCAGCGAAATTCCACAAGAAATAACGCAGGTACATAAAGCCAAATTGATAATTTGTAAAGTACTTGATATTATCTCTCAGCGTTGGTACATCGCCTTCTTGGATACCAGCAAATGCGCGGTAACTGTCTAATTGACCACGATCATTGTCACCATCCCACATTCTTGGAAATAAATGCGCAGAAGGTGCCGAACCCCAATCTCTTTTTATACTTTTTCCAGAGAATTCATAATTGGCTGCTGTTTTTATATATTGGTCACTACCTTCTACTGTTTCTGCTTTATCAACAAAATCAGGACCGTATAAAATAGGCCAATCTCCATATTGCTCTCTTCCTAAATAACCCACTAAGGTTACCGGATTGTCTACATTGTACATGTCCACAGAAGGGTCTGCATTAGAACGAATCATTGTTGTTAAATAGGTTGAATACCCTATCAAAACAAATACAGTTGACCATATGCCCAACTTTAAAAAATAAAATCCTTTTTTATTGGCGTATCGTATACCAACCACAAATAAAGCAGTTATCAAAACAAAGAAAGTGATGAAGCCACTATAAAAAGGCAGGCCTAAACTATTTACAAATTGAATATCAAATGCAGCTGCCCACTTGATGGTATATTGAATTAAAAATACTTGTACCAATCCGGTAATGATGACACCCACTATAAACGCAAATAAAGCCCCTTTGAAACTTGGCTTATACAATCTAAAATAATACACCATCACAATAGCAGGGATGGTTAAAAGATTCAATAAATGGACACCAATTGAAATACCCATGATGTAGAAAATGAAAATGATCCACTTATCTGCACCTGGCTGATCTGCTTTGTCCTCCCACTTCAAAATTGCCCAAAATACCAATGCAGTAAAGAATGAACTCAATGCATACACTTCACCTTCAACAGCACTATACCAAAATGAATCACTAAAAGTATATGCTAATGCACCTACTACGCCTGCACCCATCACCAAAAAAATTTGGTTATTGGTCAATTCAGTTCCAGACTTGGCAACTAAAATACGTTTTGCAAAATGCGTAATGGTCCAAAATAAAAAAAGAATGGTGAAACCACTTGCAATGGCACTCATACTATTTACAGCCAATGCTGCAGTTTGAGGATTGTCTCCAAAGAAGATGATAAACACCCTTCCTAAAAGTACAAACATAGGTGCTCCAGGAGGATGTGGAATTTGTAATTTATAGGCACTACTGATAAACTCTCCGCAGTCCCAAAAGCTACTAGAAGCTTCCATCGTTAATAAGTAAACAGTACAAGCAATTAAAGTAACTGCCCAGCCTGTTAGATTGTTGATTTTCTTGAAATCCATTTTGTCCATTTTAGTAGTTGCAAACTTAACTGAAACTGAGCAAAAAGGGAAATTTGAGGCAGTTTTAAGCTTATTTTAAGATTTTAAGCTTCCCGCGCCTATTCTTAGGTAGGGTTTTTTATCTTTGTGCCCCATGAGTCAAAATCGATCCGTCGCTTTCCATACATTAGGCTGTAAACTAAATTTTTCAGAAACCTCGACCATGTCTAGGCAATTGGAATTGGAAGGATTTGAAAAGAAGCAGTTTACCGAACAAGCAGACGTGTATGTCATCAATACCTGCTCGGTGACTGAAAATGCAGATAAGGAATGCAGACAACTCGTTAGAAGGGTGCAGCGATTGGCGCCAGAAAGTTTTATTGTCATCACTGGCTGCTATGCCCAATTAAAGCCTCAAGAAATTGCGACCATTCCTGGAGTTGATTTAGTGCTTGGTGCAGCTGAAAAATTTAACTTGGTTCAACACCTTGCCAATTTAACCAAAGGCGATGCAACCAAAATTTGCAGTTGTGATATTGATACCTTAACCGGATTCCACAGTTCTTTTTCTGTCAATGACAGAACCAGGACCTTCTTAAAAGTACAGGACGGATGTGATTATAGTTGTTCATTTTGTACCATCCCAATGGCCAGAGGTAAAAGTAGAAGTGATACATTGGCAGGTGTGGTAAAACAAGCAAAGGAATTGGCTGAAAAAGGCGTAAAGGAAATTGTATTAACAGGCATCAATCTTGGTGATTTTGGAAAAGGAGGCGATGGTGGCAAGCATCATGAAGAAAACTTTTTTGAACTCATTAAAGCATTAGATAATGAAACTGCCATCGAACGTTACCGCATCTCCTCTATTGAACCTAATTTATTAACAGATGACATCATTGCATGGGTGGCAGAAAGTAAAAAATTCATGCCACATTTTCATATTCCTTTGCAAAGTGGATCAGATGCTGTTTTAAAATTGATGCAACGTAGATACAATAGTCAATTTTATAAAGAAAGAATTGAATTGGTTAAAAAATTAATCCCTCATGCTGCGATTGGCGTGGATGTCATTGTTGGATCTCCAGGTGAAACAGAAGCTTTTTTCCAAGAAAGTTTTGCTTTCATTCATAGCTTGGACATTTCTTATTTGCATGTATTCACTTATTCTGAACGAGCAGCCACCAAGGCCTTAGATATTAAACCAATTGTACCCATTGCCATTCGCAATGAACGCAATAAAATTTTACGCAATCTTTCTTATCAGAAATTACAATATTTCACAGAAGCACATCGAGGTGAAAACAGAAAAGTCTTATTTGAATCTGTAAAGAAAACAGCCGACGGTGGGATGGAAATGCTAGAAGGTTATTCTGATAATTATATCAGGGTTACAACGCCATACAGAGCTGAATGGAGTAATCAAATAGTAGACTGGACCATCTAATGAATCTAATTCATCTAATTCATTGAACTAAAGGAATTAGATTAAAGGACCGAAACTTCATCTAGCTTAAACTCTACAATCATCATCATGTTGATGCTGTCTAATCTAACATAGACAGATTTCTTGTCTGCTTTGACCACTTCCCCTCTTTGACCCATAAATAAGCCATTGTTAACAGCCACTTTTGTTTGTGGCTTGATCGCTCCCATGTCCACCACTTGGATATTGGTATAAGATAAACCAAGGTATTTTCTGATCAATTCAATTTCTTTATCTCTAATGATAGCAGGCTTTTTTTCAAAATAGAGAAAGCGCACCACCCCCATTGTACTAAGCACATTGGTATATTCTTCCTTCGTTGCTTTTACAAAAACATAAGACTTAAACAAAGGCTCTTCGATCACTTTTTTTCTGTCAGACCATTGACGTTCTTTTTTTTGTGTAGGGCACCAGCTTTCAATACCCTTTTGTGCAAAATTCAAATCTACTTTTTTCTCCCATTTTGGCTTTGTATATACCACAAGCCACTTTTTCAATTGCTCCATGTGCTCGATTATTTTTTTACAACCGCTGTTGTTTTTTTATTCAATGCAGCTAAAATTTTACTAGACTCATTTACCTGAAAATCTTTTGCCAAGTCTTTAATCCATGCTTGGTAACGATCTTGTTTTGATTTATCAGGATTATTGTAAAATTTATTGTAGTCTACTTTTATAGGCGCCAAAGTCATTGGCGTTTTTAATTTTAATGCCTGCTCATTTTGCTTAGAAACTTCTTGTAAACGCTTTTTAAATGCCTGAAACTTATCTAATTTCAAATACACTGGGGCTTCAATTTGATTCGATACCCAAAGCAAATTTTGCTTGAATTTATTTAAAGCGGTGTCGTTTTGAATATGCAAATTCGTTGACTGCACGACTTGAGACAATTGCGCATGATTAGACCATACCAAATATTTAGCGCGCTCCATTTCATCCCAACTTAATGCAGATTCATTGTCTTTTTCTCTATACTTTAGGTATTCATATTCGTCTGGTAAAATAACATCCGGTACCACACCCTTCTTTTGTGTAGAACTTCCTGTAATGCGATAGAATTTTTGGAAGGTTAACTTCACTGCACCATATTCTGTTTGTATACCCAATGAATCCAAGGGCTTACCAAAAGCTACATTCCTTTGTACTGTTCCCTTGCCAAAGGTAGAACTACTTCCAATCACAATACCACGTTTATAATCTTGAATGGCTCCAGCAAAGATTTCACTTGCAGATGCGCTAAACTCATTTGCCATCACCACCAATGGACCATCATACAGGATGCCTGGTGTTTCGTCATATAGAGTTTGAGACCTGCCTTCTTTATTTCTGATTTGAACAACAGGACCTTTGTCTATAAATAAGCCAGCCATTTGAACCACTTCATATAAAGATCCACCACCATTGAATCGTACATCAATGATAATTCCTTTCACATTTTCTGCTTTCAATTTTTTTATTTCTGCAGCCACATCTTCAGAACATCTATGTCCATCTTCTCTTTCAAAATCAGCATAGAAATCGGGTAATAAAATATATCCGTATTTGTCTAATCCATTTTGTATCACTACACTTCTTGCATAACCTTCGTCCAAGACAATTTTTTCTCTTATCAATGAGACTACTTTAAATGTACCATCTGGCTTTCTAAAAGTCAATCTTACCTCGGTTCCTAAATTACCTCGAATCAATTTAACCGCATCTGTTGTTTCATAACCAGAAACATCCACTGGTTCATCTGATCCTTGTGCAATTTTTACAATCACATCGTTCACTACAATCTGTCCAGACTTCCAAGCTGGTCCTCCCGGTTGGATACTAGCGATACGTATGCCAAAATCATCCTGCGTCAACTGTGCGCCTATGCCATAGATCACACCACTCATTTGCTCTGTAAAAGAGCGCTTTTCGATAGGTGCTAAATAATCTGTATGCGGATCCATCAAGCCTGTAATGGCATTTAAAAAAAGTTCGAATTGTTTATCTTTCGTAAAAGTTTTTTCAAAAGATTCGATTCTCTTTTTATAAGACTTTTTAACATACGCTCTTGATTCTGCCTCTAGGGTAGAATCATTTTTATATATAAATTTTTCTTTGCCTTTATTTTTTTCTCTTTCCTCTATCAAACTTGCATAACGTTCGATGGTTCTATACTTTAATAACATCTCCCAACGCTTTGCTCTTTCTGCTGCATCTTTAGGATAAGCCATTTTATCTGAATTCAATAATGCAGAATCATCTAGATTAAAATTAAAAGGCTGATCCATGATTTGATTGAATATGGCTTTAGTCTCTATAATACGAAGCGCATAAATACGACTCACTGATGGTTGAAATGCAATTGTGGCGCCATGAATTTCATCATCAATCCTCGTGCTATAATTGGAAAGGCTATCTAGATCTGACTGAAGAAATGTATTTTTTTCTGGATCCAATGCTTTGAAATATGCAGTAAACACTTCTTTAGAAAATGCATCATCAATATTTCTTGGGCTGTAATGTTCTGATTCCAATAATTGCCCAATAGTGGATAGTAATTTTCGCTGTCTTAATTCTGGTGACTCCTGATCTGCTGGTTTAAAAGTATTGAAGGCAAAAAATAAAGCCCCAAAAAGGAACACTGTGGCAAAAACTTTCCACTTGTTTTGTTGTACGTATGTCATAATCTTGTGCATCTAGGATTTCAAAAATAGCGTAAAATGGGAATCTAACTGACCTATTTATGTATTTCTACTCTTTTTTACCATTATTTTATAAAAACATGCTCAACTAATTTTATTGATTACTGAATTAACGTATTTTTGCAGCCCAAATGGAGGGCGTAGCTCAGTAGGTTAGAGCGACAGTTTGTGGCACTGTAGGCCGTGGGTTCGAGACCCATCGTTCTCCCATTAAAAACCTGTCCCGATTTTGGGATGGGTTTTTTTAGTTTAAATACTTGATATGACATTTTTTTTGATTCCAATTTTAGTAGGTGCTTTTGGCTGGTGTTTGGTATGGGCCATAGGGATTCTGCCATTCAAATGGCGTTATTTGTCAGAAAAATGGTTAGGTCAAATCGATTTAACCGAGCTCCTACCTCTATTGACAAAAAACGACCCTTTTGAAGCAATGAAACCAGTCATCAATGACAAATTGGATGATTTTTTTAGACATAAATTAAGTGCCAAGCTGCCCATGATCTCTATGTTTATTGGAGAAAAGACCATTGAGGAATTAAAGGAAGTATTCATGGAGGAATTGGCCCTACTTTTTCCCTTGCTGATATCCGAGTTCAGTGTCCATTTAAATAAGGACTTACATACACAATGGGATCAAAAATTTAGTAAAATAATACAGCAGAAAATCATCCAAGCAAGTAGGCCATTTAGATGGGCTGCATTTGCATTAGGAGCAATTTGGGGAATGGTGATTGCATTAATTCTTCCTCTTATTTAACCGTTTATACTTTACAGGTACCTTTCTTTAAACATTAGCACGAATTTTGTGTTATTGCTTAAACAGATAGCAACCCTCATGGTCTAAAGACCACAAATACATTTATGAAACAAATTACTATTTTTTTTACTGCCTTATTAATTCAAATGACCTCATTTGCTCAAATTCCAACGGGTCGCCCTGCAGCTGCAGGTGGCAGCATGAATATGGGTCACTTTTATGGAAAAGTGGTAGATGCCAACAAAAAAGGCATCGACGGGGCAACCGTACAGTTAAAAGGTAGCAAATTCGATCCTGCCACCAAAAAAGCAAGCGAAGTGACTTTGGGTACTATGATTACTGCTAATAATGGTGATTTTAGTTTTGATCAATTATCTATCATGGGTAATTTTAAATTAATCATCACTGGTATAGGATATAAGAAATATGAAAAGCAAATTAGCTTCAACATGAAGCCAGGTGGAAATCCTCAAGACATGATGGCTTTAGTAGATAAAGATTTAGGAAATATTAGATTAGAGGAAGATCCAAATCAATTGCAAAGCGTGACTGTAACAAGTTCTGCAAAGCCGCAATTTGAAATGGGCATTGATAGAAAAATTTTCAATGTAGACAAGAACTTGGCAAGTACAGGTCAAACTGCAGTGGAAGTGATGAAGAATATACCGAACTTAAATGTAGACATTGATGGCAATGTTACTTTAAGAAACGCTACGCCTACTTTATTAATTGACAATCGCCCAACCACATTGACTTTAGATCAGATTCCTTCTGATATCATTGACAGAGTTGAAATCATTACCAACCCTTCTGCTAAATATGATGCATCAGGTGGTAATGCTGGTATTTTAAACATCGTTTTAAAGAAGAATAAAAAGAATGGTTATAATGGAGGTTTAAGAGGCGGCGTGGATATGCGTGGAAAAATCAATGCAGGTGGCGACATCAATTTAAGAAGTAGTAAAATTAATTTTTCGGCAAGTGCGAATCTTAGAAATAGTAAATCAATCAGTACGATTGATAATGTGAGAGATATCTTGTTAACCCCTATTCCAACAAGCATCAGTACTTATACCGATAATATTGGTTTAAGCGAATTTGCTTTTTATAGAGCAGGCTTTGATTATTTGATTGATAACAGAAATACTTTCTCCATTTTTGGAAATATCGTAAAAGGTGATTTTGGAAATACATCGATTCAAAGAATAGATTCTATTTTTAATGGTGATAATAAACAAAATGATATAAGACTTGATAATAATTCCATCTTTTCATTTTTAAATAAAGGTACACAGGCAAGTTTCAAGCACTTGTTTGCAGAAACAGGCCACGAATTGAGTGCAGACTTTAATTACAATGAAAGTAATAGCGATAATAATTCATTGATAAAGTCTAGTATTATAAACCAAAGAACAATCGGGGCAGGAACAAATAAGAATTATACTTCGAATATTGATTACGAGCGTGTATTTAAAAATAATGTGAAATTTGAGGCTGGTGTAAGAATGAATAATAGAGATGAATACAACGATAGAGATCAGTATAGAATTATTAAAGGAAAAGAAGTACTTATTAACAGTATCAGTAATCAATTAAAGTTTAACGAAAGCGTTTTAGCAGCCTATACCAATTTTGGCGGAAAAAAAGATAATTTAAGTTATCAGGTTGGACTAAGGGTTGAAAATAGAGAATACATTGTGAACGTATTGAATAAACAAGGACAGGATTCATTAGAATCAATCATTAAGCTACCTATTTCATTATTCCCAAGTGCCTTTATTAGCTATAAATTGAACGACAAAAATGATGTGCAATTTAATTACTCTAAAAGAATTAATGCACCCAATCCATTTCAATTACAACCTTTCCCAGACTATTCAGATCCTTTGAATATTGCAATTGGAAATCCAAACTTAAAGCCACAATTCACGCATTCATTTGAAATGGCATACAACAATGTGTATAAAAAAGGTTCTAATTTGTTGGCTACGGTTTATTATAAATACAGCACAGACTTAATTACAAATTATATTTATAAAGACATCAACCCAATTACAAATGATAGCGCATTTTATAGTTCATTTATCAATGCGAACACTTCAAAAGTATATGGATTGGAATTAAGTAATAAAACCACCCTTACAAAATGGTGGGATATCAATTTAAGTTTTAACTTATTTAGATCAGAAATTAATTCAACTATTATTGGTCAAGATGTGAACAACAACTTAACCAGCTGGTTTAGCAAAATGAATAATAATTTTAAACTTGTAAAAGGTTTATCACTTCAATTTAGTGGTCAATACCAAGCTAAGACAATCCTGCCTCCAGGTGGTAACTCAGGCGGTGGTGGCGGAAGAGGTGGCGGCGGATTTGGTGGCGGAGGTGGTGGATTTGGTGGTCCACAGTCAACTGCGCAAGGATACAATTTACCAAACTATGAATTTGACTTAGCCATTAGAAAAGACTGGACTTTGAAGGGA
>JBILAW010000119.1:0-5324 GCA_044354025.1 Sediminibacterium sp. | reverse complement strand
TTGCAGATTTAGCACAGGCCATTGGATAATGAACCCTGCAATCAAACAATTACTCGATCAAAAAGTAAAGCAATACAACCATATTGACTTTATCGAAAAAGATCCAATTAGTATACCCCATTTATTTTCAAAGCAGCAAGACATTGAGCTTGCTGCTTTTTTTGCCGCCATCTTTGCTTGGGGCAACCGTACCACCATCATTCAAAAGTGCAAGGAATTGCTTGAAAGAATGGACAATGCACCCTTTGAATTTTGTACCCAACACCAAACAAGGGATTTAAAAAAATTAGTGGGCTTCGCACATCGCACATTCAAAGATTCTGATTTATTATATTGTATGGCCTTTTTTAAACAACATTATGCCACTCAAAAAAGTTTAGAAACTGCATTTTTCAAAGACCACAACACTGGCAAGTCATTAAAGTCAGTAGAAGCTGGATTAATTAATTTTAAACAATACTTTTTTTCATTAGAGGATGCGCCACATCGTACCAAAAAACATATTGCTTCTCCCGAAAACGGATCTACTTGTAAAAGATTGAATATGTTGCTAAGGTGGATGGTGCGTAAGGATCAACATGGGGTTGACTTTGGCTTGTGGAAAGCCATCTCCCCTGCGGATTTAATCATTCCGATTGATGTGCATGTGGCTAGGGTATCTAGAAGTTTTGGGTTGATCTCCCGTCCTCAAATAGATTGGTTGACCGCCATTGAATTAACCGATTATTGCCGAACTTTAGATCCAAGAGATCCTGCCAAATATGACTTCGCCTTATTTAGTTTAGGTGTCACAGAAAAAATTAGATAAAAATAATCTCATGGAAAAAGCATTTTCCGAATTAGAACAACTAGGCCCTAGCGATTTAATAGCTTATATCAATGAATGCATTCAAAACGATTTTAATAAGCTGGTGCAATTACTCTACCGCATCGATGTATCTGAAGAAAAGTTAAAATATATACTACAATTGAACCCTAACGAAGACGCAGCAAAGCTAATTGCAGCAGTGATTGTAGAAAGATTGGCTGCTACCAAAGCAGCAAGAGCAAGTTTTAGTACAACCAATAAAATAGATGCATCCGCATCAGAAAATAATACGGAGCATGATGAAGACCTTGAGCGATTTTAATTTCTAATTTACGTGTCGAAATTTAACCAATCACTCAATACTTGATTTTTTATAAATCTCCCAACTGAGGACGCATTACGATATCTTCTACCACAGCTTGAGGACTTAATTGTGTCGCTGCATAAATCATTTTAGCTACATCATCTGCTTCCATAATACGATCTTCTGATACCCCAGAACCCTTCCAGCTATTGGTATAAGTGGCGCCTGGACAAACTGAGGTGACTTTAATGCCCTTGTCTTTTAATTCAAGTCTTAGGTTTGTAGAAAAGCCTAATAGTGCATATTTAGAAATACTATAAGACCCGCCATGAGGATAGGCCTGTAAAGAAGCAATAGAACAAATATTAAAAATATGGCCTTGTTTTGCTTTTATCATAGAAGGTAATAAATCACGTGTCAAATGATAAGCCGAAAATAAATTGGCATTCAATTGCGCTGCTAATTGGCCATCCGCCTCGTCTTGTAATTGACCCGGTAAAAAATAACCAGCATTGTTGACTAAAACATAGGGAGTGGTTCTTGCTAAAACCCATTCCGAAAAACAATGTACCTGTGCTTGAATAGATAAATCTGCATGTACAAAATCCACTTTAATAGATGGATACGCTTTTTGTAAACCTGCCGCCGCAGTTGCCAAATCTGCAGGTGTTTTACTTGTTAGATACAAATTGTGTCCTGCTGCTGCAAAGGCGTTAGCGATGGCAAAACCGATCCCTTTAGAAGCGCCAGTAATAATGATATTCATAAATTCATACTTTACTAGATAAAGATAACAAGCAATACGGTAATTTAGCATTTCAATTAACAATTCATCCTATCCTCATGGCGTATAAAGACCTATTTTTTGACTTAGACCACACCCTTTGGGATTTCGAGACCAATTCAAGGGAAACCATCCAAGAACTATACACCACGCACCGTTTAGCGGAACTAGGTATTGTCGATTTTGATGGATTTTACAGCACTTATTCGGCGCACAATCACCGTTTGTGGGACCGATATACCAAGGGCTTTATCAAACAAGAAGAGTTGAGATGGAAAAGGGTGTATTTAAGTTTATTAGATTTTAAAGTAGCGAATGAACCATTGGCAAAGGAAATGTCGCAGGCTTATTTAGAGATTCTGCCGAATAAAAAACATTTATTCCCCTACACCATCGAAATCTTAGAATACTTAAAACAGAAGGATTATAAAATGCACTTAATCACCAATGGATTTGAATCGGTGCAATTTAAAAAGATAAAAAATTCAGGGCTAGCAGATTATTTTATCGAAGTCATTACTTCTGAAGCAAGTAATAGTTTAAAACCCCATACAGATATTTTTGAATACGCTTTAAGAAATGCCAAGGCGACTGTTGCAGAAAGTATTATGATTGGAGACAATGAGTCGGCGGATATTCAAGGAGGGATCAATATAGGGATGGATACCGTTTTTGTCAACCATATTCAAGCCATACCAACCATTCCTGCAACCTATACCATCACGCATTTAAAAGAATTGGAAACCATCTTGTAAGAAGTTACTAGGTATTACCATCTTGCAAGCACTGTCATACCACCTTTCACAGTGTCGCCAATCTTACAATCAATTTGGGTGCCAATTGGTAATAACAAATCTACCCTACTACCAAATTTAATGAAACCATACTCATCACATTGATTGAACTTGGTTCCAACAGCAGCATAGTTACAGATTCTTCTTGCAAGAGCCCCTGCGATTTGTTTTAATAAAATGGTACCTTTTTCATGTTCCACTACGACAGACCATCTTTCATTATCAGTAGAAGACTTAGGATGCCATGCCACTAAAAATTTCCCTGGATGGTATTGGTTGTAAATAATATTTCCAGCAACAGGCAAACGATTGACGTGCACATTGGCTGGACTCATAAACACACTTAATTGAATTCTTGGCTCTTTGTAAAATTCATCTGGCATCACTTCTTCAATCACCACTACTTTTCCATCTGCAGGAGCAACAATCGCAGAAGGATCCATGGTTAATGCACGATTGGGCATTCTAAAAAAGGAGACGATGAATAAAAAGAAAGCTACTGTAATCAAAAATACAGACCAAGCTAGCAAAGCACTTATTGGAAATAAATAAGAGAAATTAATTAAATTCAAAACACCTACAACAAATGCAACCAATGCAATCGTAGCTGTTCCTTCTCTGTGTATGGTCATAAATAGCAATTTTGCCAAAGGTAATTCATCTAAAAGATAAATTGAAGCAATATCCAAACAAATGGACCTGCAAACAAGATAGAATCAAATCGATCTAAGAAGCCACCATGTCCAGGCATCATACTACCACTGTCTTTCACGCCAGCCAAACGTTTTAATTTGCTTTCAAAAAGATCGCCCAAATTCCCCATCACAGATGCCACAAATGTGATCATATAGAGGTACTTAGTCGCAATAGGAATATATTGACCTGCCACAGTGGATAAAATCACAACAGATAAAATAATACCAGCAATGGTGCCTTCCCATGTTTTTTTAGGCGAGATGGGAGAGATGGGTGTACGACCAATAAAAGAGCCCACGATATAAGCCATGGTATCATTCACCCAAACAGTCACAATCACTAAAATAGGCACCATCAATTCTATATTCGGGAAAAACATAGACATCGCAGAATTCAAAAACATGCCCCTCATAGCGTAAAATAAGGACAGACTAATTGAAATATAAATGAAGCCAAAAAAACTAATCGCTAAATTTTTGACTTCCGCTTTCCTTGCAAATACATCTGCCACCATCATCAACACTAAGGCGACTGGCATGGCTTTCAAGCCAATCCATCTTAAACCAATTTCTTGATACGCAAGCGGCAATTTCTGAAGAACTGCCGTTGGCAATACAATATCGGTTGGTGCTAAACTCGTCATCATCAAAGTACCCACCACCAATACACCCCATTGATGCAATTTTGAAATTTGGTTATAGGAAGGAAATATGATGCGCATCAATTTTTGGTATTCATATAAACAACCCACTTGTACCAACAGAAATAATGCAAAATAAGACCAGTTATTAAAGAGAAGCCCTGCTAACATAATCAACACAAATACAATTGCAGACAATGCCCTCACTTTAAAAACAGAAAAATTAAACGCCATCTGTCGTTTTTTTAAGTTGTTTGAACAATATAAACAATGCTATTAATCCAATGAACACCCAATAATAAGTCAGATTAGAGTCCATTACTTGGTCAATTTTTTTTGGATTATTTCTTACCGCATACAAAGCAGACACACCAATGGCATTGTTCACAAAATGCATCAGTATCGGCAACCAAATTGTTTTAGTATAATAATAAATTAAACCAAGTACAATGCCCAATGACATTCTTGATAAAAAGCCGAAATAAGAAAAATGAAAAGCACTAAATAAAATAGCAGTGATCAAAATCGCCAACAAAGGTTTACCAGACCAGTCTGTAATGATTTTTTGAAGCGTCGCTCTAAAATACAATTCCTCTACAATGGCTGGTACCACAGCAATGGCTACAATCGCAAGCAATAAATCCCAAATGGAACGCATATTGGTCATCGCCATCAATGCTTTTTTATATTGCGCTTCTAAATCTGTTGCCCAATTCCGAATGCTTGTAGAAAAAGTAATTTTATCTGTAAGGTCTCCTAAGGCACCACTCAATATCAATCCTGTGAAAGCTAATAAAATAACAATCCCTACTTGTTTTTCAGAGGCGATTGGTTTGAATCCTAAATTAGATGCGAAAGTTCCTTTTGTAAAATAGGCCACCACTAAAGCAGGCACGCCAAAACCAATGATGGAGGCAAATGCATTGGCAATTTGCGTCATGCTGGTATTTTCAGGGCGCAATAAAACAGACTGAATCTCCATGAATGGCACATGCAATGCAGCTGCCACAATCGAAAATGTAATTAAGCCCCCAAGAATCATACTCAATCCAGTCATGGATATGAATAAAACCATCCTGAATCCAGGGCTCATATTAAAAATAGAAGTTTCATTAGTATACATGTCAATGCAATTAATTGGTACCTTTGCCCGCGTATCGGTTAGATGCAAGATAATGAATTCATATGGTATCTATAGGGAACATACAATTACCAGATTTTCCGCTTTTATTAGCGCCCATGGAGGACGTAAGTGATCCTCCGTTTAGAGCCGTGTGCAAAGACAATGGTGCAGACCT
>JBILAW010000034.1:0-14938 GCA_044354025.1 Sediminibacterium sp. | reverse complement strand
TGTTGTTAGGTACAGCTAGAGTGAACACAACACTTACTTGGAAAGGAACTGCTGTAGCTGGATTAACTTCAGTAGAAGGCGGTGTGAATGATGCAGATTTAGGTTTAGGTTTAGCTGGTTCTGGTGATGCAGCTTTCCCTACAGGAAATGATGACGATAATTCTGGTGTATTACAATATGTAAGAATTGAGTATGCTGGTTATGCATACCAACCAGATAATGAATTGAATAGTTTAACAATGGCTGCTGTTGGTCGTGGTACAACTATTAGCCATGTTCAAGTAACTTATGCTAAGGATGATGCATTTGAGTGGTTCGGTGGTACAGTAAACTGTAAGTATTTAATTGCATATAAGACACAAGATGATGATTTTGATACTGACAACGGTTACAATGGTAACGTTCAATTTGGTATCATTTTAAGAGATTCAGTAATTGCTGATATCTCTACTTCAGAAGCATTTGAATCAGATAATAATAGTGGTGGTACAGCTACAACTTTTCAAACATCTGCAGTATTTTCAAATATTACAGCAATTGGACCAAGAATTGATCCAGTGTTTGGTAAAGGTAATAGCTTATACAGAGCTGGTGCACATATCAGAAGAAACACTGGTATTTCTATTATGAATTCAATCTTTGCAGGATGGAATAGAGGATTTCAATTTGACGCTTCATCAGGCGTTCCAGTTGATAGAAATGTAACTGATAGTACAATTAGAATCAAGAATACGACTTTAGCAGGTAACACAGTAAACATTGATTACGTGCGTTCTACAGGATCATCAGCTACTTATGCTTCTAATGCTGATGGTATTGCAGGTTTAACTGCGTGGTTTTCAACTCCAGCATTTGGTAATACAATTTTAACTACAGCTTCTTCAGATGTATTAAAATTAATTCAGCCATTCAATTATTTAAATCCAGATTTTACACCATTTGCAAATCCTAATACAAGTACAGCAAATATTGCTTCTACAATAGGAAGTTTAGGTATTGGGTTGCATTTAGACTACAGATCAAATGGTTCTTTCACAGATGCTAAATTACAAAACGCTTTCTTTGATAAGACAGCAACATTTAGAGGTGCAGTTGCTACATCTGGAACAAACCAAACATGGTGGAAAGGTTGGACAGTTTGGAAATAGTACTTGTATTTAAAAAATAGATAGATATAAAAATACCCTCGCGATGCGAGGGTATTTTTTTTGTAATTTTCGAAAGCTTTTGAAATTAGTTTTGAATGATATTCATCCCTATTAAATTCTTAGGGATTCAATTTCAATTTATCCATTATATGCTTCAGACACACCCTTGTGTAAAATCTTTCCAGCTCTGATGTTTAAACCTTTTGCTAATGCTTGATTCTCGGCACATGCAATTTCCCATCCCTTATTAGCAATTGCTAAAGCATAAGGTAAAGTCGCTTGTGTTAAAGCTCTTGTGCTAGTTTGAGGCACAGCACCTGGCATATTCGCTACGCAATAGTGTGTGATACCATCAATTGTGAACACTGGATTTTCGTGTGTAGTTGGCTTACAAGTTTCAATACATCCACCTTGGTCCACTGCTACATCTACAATCACAGATCCTGCTTCCATTAATTTTAAATCAGCTTGCTTTACTAAGTGTGGCGCTTTTGCACCATGTAATAAAACGGCGCCTATTAATAAATCAACGGTAGGTAATTTTTCTTTGATCGCTAATAAAGTTGAATATTGTGTGATTACGTTTGCTGGCATCACATCCGATAAATACCTTAGTCTTGCTAAGTTGGTATCCATGATGGTTACATGTGCACCTAATCCTGCAGCCATCTTAGCAGCTTGTGTTCCCACAATACCACCGCCAATCACCAATACTTCTGCTGGCTTCACACCTGGTACACCACCTAATAATTTTCCTTTACCACCAAAAGGCTTACCTAAATAATAAGCACCTACATTCACCGCCATTCTTCCTGCCACTTCTGACATTGGAACCAACAATGGTAATGAGCCATCCGGTAATTCTACTGTTTCATAAGCAATACATACTGCATGCGTTTTCATCATCGCCTCAGTTAATTCTTTAGAAGCAGCGAAGTGGAAATAAGTAAATAAAATTTGACCAGACTTGATCAATCCATATTCGGCAGCCAAAGGCTCTTTTACTTTAATGATCATTTCTGCAATAGCATACACTTCTGCAGCAGTAGGTAAAATTTGAGCACCCACTGCTATATAAGCTTCATCAGAAAATCCTGATCCAGCACCAGCATTGGTTTCAACATAAACAGTATGGCCTTGTCTTGACAATGCATCCACACCTTCAGGAGTCAAACCTACACGGTACTCCTGGATCTTAATTTCTTTAGGAACGCCAATAATCATAGTATTAGTTTTATTTCTGTATAAAGTTCTGCAAAAAGGAAATATTATTAATTAAATGAAATAATACAGTAAAAAATGCTTTAAAAATAACAATAATTAGAAATTAGCAGTAAATTTGGGCTAGAATTAGCCTTTTCACCGAAATTCTTACGCTTTACAAATTGTAGCTTATGAACTTAGACCCAACCGATCTTGCCATTTTAGGCATTTTGCAAAAAAATGCATTGGCAACATTAAAAGATATCAGCGCCGAAATCAATCTTTCAGTCAGTCCAACCCATGACCGCATCAAAAGATTAGAAGCAGATGGCGTGATTGCCAACTATGTGGCTTTAATCAATCGAAAAAAAATTGATTTAGGCATGGTGGTATTTTGTCATGTCACATTAGACAAGCAAACAAAAAATAATTTTGCGGAATTTGAACAAATTATTTTGCAATTTGACGAAATCATTTCCTGTAGTTTGGTTTCTGGTAGTTTTGATTATTATTTAAAAGTGGTTACTAAAGATGTTGAAACCTATAATCAATTTTACCAAGAAAAATTAGCAGTGCTTCCAATGGTGGCGCATATCAATAGTTTGTTTGTGATGGATGAGATAAAAACGACAACAGCATTGCCACTTTAATTATAACGTGATAATTACAATAAAGTATCTATATTCTAAATGGCACCAATAATTAAGCATGTATTTATAATTATATTTCAAATAATTTAAAAAAAGTTTATGTACGATATACCGCATTTCAAAGCCAGCAATCACCAACAAGTCATTGACTTTATGCAGGCAAATCCTTTTGTGACTTTATGTGGCGTGGATGCCAATGGCTTACCAGTTGCGACGCATATCCCTGTCTTGATTGAAGTGCAAAATGATATTGTTACAATTAGTGGACATATCATGCGCAAGCAAGATCATAGCAATGCCTTTGAATTGAATAAAAATGTATTGGTTATTTTTTCGGCACCCTCTGCATTTGTAAGTGCTAGTTGGTATGCGAATCAAGGGCAAGCGAGTACTTGGAATTACCAGACAGTGCATGCCATTGGCAAATTAGAAATGCAGGACGAACAACACTTGTATGATTTATTGGTTGCTTTAACACAGAAATTTGAAACAAATGCGGAAGCGCCTTCTCAAGTAAAAAATTTAGATCCAATGTACATGCATCAAAACATGAAGGCCATTGTTTCTTTTGAAATAGTAGTGGATCAATTAAAGCATGTGTTTAAGCTCAGTCAAAACAGGGACGAGGCTTCTCATGCAAATATTCAAAATGAACTAAATAAAGGAGACGCTGCATGCAAGCATATGGCAGCAGCTATGAAGGCTCAATCAAATCCCAAAGATTCCCATAAAAATCTTTAAACACCGCAACGGTTCCATAAGCTTCGACATGTGGAGGGATGGTGAATTCAACACCTTTAGCAGTATAGTTTTCAAAATCGCGGTAAAAATCATCGGTGTATAAAAATAAAAATACACGTCCTCCAGTTTGATAACCAATAGCTTTTTCTTGCTCGGGTGTAGCTGCTTTTGCAAGCAATAACATACAACCATTATTGGCCCCAGTTGGCTGCACCATCACCCATCTTTTGGTTTCAGATAATACCGTGTCTTCAATTAATTTGAATCCAAGTACAGTTGTATAATAGTGAATGGCTTCATCGTAATCACGAACCACTACAGCAATATGAGCTAGATGTTGTTGCATGTATCAAATATACAATTTGTATAGAGATCTTCCATCTAAGAATTTGTATATTTGTACGCAAATTGAAACGATTCAGTTTACTTTTAATTTTGTTCACTCGATTATGACTCCTGTTAAAAACATCATCTTTGATCTTGGCAATGTTTTGTATGATATTGATTTTACAAAAATGTACAATGAATTTGACCAATTAGGTATTCCTAATTTTCAAAACCATTTTACACTCAATCAATGTGATCCACTTTTTTATGATATAGAAAAAGGCTTAATTAGCGAGACAGCATTCTGCGAGGGCTTCAATCAATTGTATAATTTATCACTAAGTCATCATCAAATTATATCCGCTTGGAATTCTTTACTCATTGGATTTAGAAAAGAGAGTATGGACTGGATCAAAGACCATCAACATGCATATCCAATGTTTTTATATTCCAATACCAATCAGATACATTGTGATTATGTGCTTCCTCAATTTGAAAGGGAAATAGGTGGGGATTTCGAAAAGCTTTTTAAAACCCCTTATTATTCTCATAAAATGGGGATGCGCAAGCCTGATCCGGCTTCTTTTCAATTCATTTTAGACCAGGAAGGACTGATTGCTGCTGAAACCTTGTTCATAGACGACAATGAGCCCAATATATTGGGGGCTGCTTCTGTGGGTTTGCAGGTAATGTATTTGCAGCCGGGTATGTTCATTGAAACGGAATTGCCTAAGTTATTAGGGGAATAGACCTCCTTGAGTTTAAATAATGGGTCCAAAAAAGGTTCAATGGGTCTAAAAGGTCAAAATTCTACTTAAGTTCCTCAAAATCAATATAATCGGCATCTTTTTTAACTGGGTCCTTCGTTACTTTTGGGGCTGCTTTTGGGGTATTTTGACCAGAAAATCCCGTATAATTGGCGTTTTGGCCCTGTGCTTCGGCCATTTTTCGTTGCATTTCTTCCATATTTTGGCGCACGGTCTTGACCCCTTTGCGCACAGGAAGGACCACATTAAAGATCAGTTTATATAATAGATAAATCAGGAATCCGTAAATCAATAATTTGGCGCTCATGCCACAAAAATACGATGAGATTGAATAAAATTGGGTGAATTCATCCTCTTTTATTACCTTTGGTCTAGAATATGCAGAGAAATGAAGGGAACGAAATCGTTCCCTTCTTCTTTTTTAAGTATGGAAGTAAACGAATTAAAAGACAGGATTCACACCTTATTAGAACCTTTTTTACAAGAGGATCCAAGCTATTTTTTGGTGCACATCAAAGTGAAGCCTGGACATATAATAAGAGTCTATATTGATGGCGACCAAGGCTTGCCTATCAAACAATGCACTTCTTTTAATAGGAGATTGTATAAGGCGATCGAGGAAGCCGCATGGTTTCCGGAAGGTGATTTTGCCTTGGAAGTTTCTTCACCTGGTGTGGAGGAGCCTTTGATTTTAAACAGACAGTATGTAAAAAATATTGGACGTACCGTAGAAGTGATATTAAACGACGAAGCAGTTTTTACGGGCGTGATGAAAGAAGTAACTGACAAGGATATTTTAATAGAGTGGACAGCAGGAAAGGGTAAAAAAGCAACCCAAGAATCCATGCTTATTCCATTTGATAATATAAAATCAACTATAGTACAAATTCAATTTTAACAAATCTCAAGCATGATCGCTTGATAAAAAAATGATGTTATGGCAAGTATAAATTTAATTGAAGCTTTCGCGGAGTTTAAAGACGCTGAAAATATAGATCGTCCTACGATGATGAAAGTGGTAGAAGATGTATTCAAAACCTTATTGAGAAAAAAATATGGTAGCGATGAAAACTTCGACGTAATTGTGAATGCAGAAAAAGGTGACTTGGAAATCATTCGCCGTCGTGAAATCCGACCTGATGATGATGTAGATAATCCTTTAGCTGAAGTTTCTTATTCTGACGCAATCAAGATAGAGCCTGACTTTGAGATAGGTGAGGAATTATTAGAAGAAGTGAATATTTATGATTTTGGACGTCGTGCTATCTTGGCTGCAAAGCAAACATTGGCATCTCGTATCAACGATTTAAAGAAAAACGTTTTAGTAAAAAAATATTCTGATAGAATTGGTGAAATCATCAATGCTGAAATTTATCAGGTTTGGAAAAAGGAAGTATTGTTATTAGACGAAGAAGGCAACGAGTTAATCCTTCCAAAAACAGAACAAATCCCTCAGGATTTTTTCAAAAAGGGAGAAACAATCAGAGCGGTGATTGCAAGAGTGGATATGAAAAATAATTCACCTGTGATTATCTTATCTAGAACAAGCCCATTATTCTTAGCTAAATTATTAGAAATAGAAGTACCAGAAATTTTTGATGGCTTAATCACCATTAAGAAAATTGTGCGTGAGCCGGGTGAGCGTGCTAAAGTAGCTGTTGAATCATTCGATGATCGTATTGATCCAGTAGGTGCTTGTGTGGGTATGAAAGGTTCTCGTATTCATGGTATTGTGAGAGAGTTAAAAAATGAAAATATTGATGTCATTAATTTTACAACGAATACTCAATTATTGATTCAACGTTCATTGACGCCATCAAAAATTAGCTATATGAATATTGATGCTGAAACTAAGCGTGCAGAAGTATACTTACAATCAGATCAAGTTTCTTTAGCAATTGGCCGTCGTGGAGTGAACATCAAATTGGCTTCTGAATTAACAGGCTATGAATTAGATGTGTATCGCGAAGACGAAGAAATTGTAGATGAGTTTGATATTGATTTAGATGAATTTAGCGATGAGATTGAAGCATGGATCATCGATGAGTTTAAGCGTGTTGGTTGTGATACAGGAAGAAGTGTATTGAAATTAAGTGCAGAAGAATTAGAAAAAAGAACTGACTTAGAAGTGGAGACTATTGCGGAAGTCCGCCGTGTCTTGACAGAAGAGTTTGCTAAAGGTGAATAACCTTTAAATAGAAGTATATTTGTAAAAGGAACGCGTCTCTGTTCAAAAAAAGAGACAAAAAACATTAGAATGTCAGAATTGAAACTACCAAGACTGTTAGCAGCTGCTAAAGAATTCAACATCGGTCAAGATACCTTGATTGAATTCCTTAGTACAAAAGGTTTTCCTAAGGATGACCTTAAGCCAACGGCCAAATTAACTGAAAGTCAGTATTATGCTTTGCAGGCTGAATTCCAAAGCGACAAGGTTGCCAAGAATAAGGCAGACCATGTGGAATTACCGAAAAATGCAATAGCAGACAAAGGCAAAAAAGCGGAGGAAGAAATTGCTCCAGCAAAGAAAGCAGTTGTTGCTGAAACCCCAGTTGTGAAAACACCAAAAGCAGCAGCCCCAGTGGTTGAAGATGCTCCAGCAGCTCCGGCTCCTGTGAAAGCAGCGCCTGCAAAGGCTAAAGCAGCAGCCTCCGAAGTGGAAGCTCCAAAAGTGGTGAATAAGATTGATCTTTCTTTAATTGACTCGTCTACAAGACCAAAAAAGTCGTCCACTAAAACAGAAGAACCTGCAGCACCTAAAGCAGCAGCGCCTAAAGCAAGTGCTCCAAAAGCAGCTGCTAAAAAAGCGCCACCAGTAGACCATTCAATCGCTCCAGAAAATGTACATGGTGCCATTACCAATATCCAAGCAGACAAGTTAACCGGTCCAACAATTTTAGGTAAGATTGATTTGCCAACCAATAGCGATACTAGACCAAAACCTTTAACCCAGGAAGAAAAACGTGTTCGTAAGCGTATCCCAGTTCAAGGTAGACCAAATCAACCTGGTCAAACAGGACAAGGTGGTCAAACTCAAAGTAGCGGTGGCTATCAAGGCAATCGTCCACAAGGTGGTGGTGGTTATCAAGGCAATCGTCCACAAGGTGGAGGCGGTGGCTATCAAGGCAATCGTCCTAATAATGGAACACGTCCGGGACAAGGTGGTGCACGCGGAAGAAATATGCCACAAACGGCTGAGCAAAAAGAAATCGATCAGAAAGCAATTCAAGATAAGATCAAGGAAACACAAGCGAAATTATCGGGCCAAGGTGGTCGTGGTAAGAGCATGAAATCTAAGTATCGTCGTCAAAGAAGAGAAGAAGCTGCTGAAAATGAAAATAATGGAGAAAGAGAAGACAATAAATTACAGGTAACAGAATTTGTAACAGTGAGTGAGTTGTCAAGTTTGATGGATGTAAGTTTTGCAGATATCATTAGCAAGTGTATGAACTTGGGTATCATGGTTTCAATCAACCAACGTTTAGATGCGGAGGTAATAGAATTGGTTGCAAGTGAATTTGGATTCGAAGTTGAATTTGTAGGATTAGAAGATGTAGTAGAAATGGATGAGGAAGAGGAAGCAGAAGATCAAGCAAATTTAGTAGAGCGTCCTCCAATTGTAACCATCATGGGTCACGTGGATCACGGTAAAACTTCTTTACTAGATTATATCCGTAACGCGAATGTGGTTGCAGGTGAGGCCGGTGGTATCACACAACATATTGGTGCATACGAAGTGACTTTGCCAAATGGTAAAGCCATTACTTTCTTGGATACACCTGGTCACGAAGCCTTTACAGCCATGCGTGCGCGTGGTGCTAAAGTAACGGATATTGCAATTATTGTGGTGGCTGCTGACGATGCGGTGATGCCTCAAACCAAGGAGGCCATTAGTCACTCTCAAGCGGCGAATGTACCAATGATTTTTGCAGTCAATAAAATTGATAAAGACGGTGCGCAACCGCAAAAGATATACGAGCAATTGTCTCAAATGAATATTTTAGTAGAAGCTTGGGGTGGTAAATTCCAAAACCAAGAATTGTCTGCTAAGCAAGGATTGAACGTAGATGCTTTATTAGAAAAGGTATTATTAGAATCTGAAATCTTAGATTTAAAAGCCAATCCAAATAGAGAAGGAACAGGAACCATTATCGAGGCCTCTTTAGATAAAGGCCGTGGTTTTGTGGCTACCATACTTGTACAAAATGGAACATTACGTCAGGGAGATTTGATTTTATCAGGTCAGTTTTATGGTCGTGTAAAAGCGATGTTCAACGAACGTAACCAACGTATCGAAGTAGCACCTCCATCTACCCCTGTGGTGATTTTAGGTTTGAATGGTGCACCACAAGCTGGTGAGAAATTCAAAGTATATGACGACGAGTCTGAAGCAAAAGAATTAGCAACTAAGCGTTCTCAATTATTAAGAGAGCAAGGTTTGAGAACTAGAAAACATATTACATTAGACGAGATTGGTCGTCGTTTGGCTTTAGGTAACTTTAAAGAATTAAACATCATCATCAAAGGTGACGTGGATGGTTCTGTAGAAGCCTTAAGTGACTCTTTACAAAAATTATCTACCGAGGAAATTGCGATTAGAGTTGTATTAAAAGGAGTGGGTCAGATTTCTGAATCTGATGTATTGCTTTCTGCTGCTTCTGATGCAATCATCATTGGTTTTAACGTTCGTCCAAGTATGCAAGCAAGTCGCTTAGCCGAAACAGAAGGCGTTGAAATTAAAATGTACTCTATTATCTACAACGCGATTGATGAAATCAAGAGTGCGATGGAAGGTATGTTGGAACCAAAAATTCAAGAGAAAATTGTGGCCAACGTTGAAGTTAGAGAAGTCTACAAATTCGATAAAGCAACGGTTGCCGGATGTTATGTATTGGATGGCAAGTTGAGTAGAAACAGTAAGATTCGTATTATTCGTGATGGTATTGTTGAGTTCCCAAGAGGAGAAGGACAGGCCGCTGAATTAGGAAGCTTGAAACGTTTCAAAGACGATGTGAAAGACGTTGTTTCCAATATGGAATGTGGCTTGACCATCAAAAACTTTATAGACTTAAAACCAGGCGATATCGTAGAAGCATTTGAGGAAGAAGAAGTTAAACGTACTTTATAAAAAAATTAAGATTTGATAGTTGGGGTATTGCCCCAGCTATCGGAACTTAGCCCCTTAATTCATATTTGATGAAAATAGTTCGCATCTTATTTGCCTTAGGTTTAATCGCTATCACTAGTGCAGCAACCGCTCAAATCAAAAAAGTTTTAGCTGATAAAATTATTGCCACTGTCGGCGATAAGTATATTCTCCGTTCCGATGTAGACAATGCACTTGCAGATTATAAAAGACAAGCACAGGGTCAAGAAAATATTGAATTACCATCATCCTGTCAGGTGATCGAAGGGCAATTAATTCGTAAGGCATTGGTATTACAAGCTGAAAAAGATTCAATTTTAGTTACAGAAGAAGAAATTGAAGTGGCTATTGATGGACGTATTCGAAATTTCATACAACAATTTGGATCTAAGGAAGTCTTAGAGGAAGTAGCTGGACGTTCTATCTTTCAATTAAAAGACGATTTTAGACTTTTAATTAAAGAACAACGCTTGGCGGAGGAGATGCAAAATAAAATTGTTGACAAAGTTAAGATTACTCCAAATGAGGTAAAAGCCTTCTATGCAAAAATTCCAGTGGATAGTTTGCCCTTGTATGAAAGTGAAGTGCAGATTTCAGAAATCATTATGCATCCTAAAGCAAATCGCGATATCGAAGAATATGTGATTCAGCAAATGTTAGAATACCGTAAGCAAGTAGAAGGTGGCGTGAATAAATTTGAACAATTGGTAAAATTGTATTCTGAAGATCCTAGTTCAAAAGAAAATCTAGGACAATTTAGCTTAAATAGAAATGTAAGAGAATTTGATCCTGCATTTATGGCTGCATCTTTCAGATTAAAAGAAGGTCAAATTTCTGCGCCAGTAAAATCCAAATTTGGCTACCATATTATCCAATTAATTTCTAGATCTGGGGATGAAGCTGTGGTAAAGCATATCTTAAGAATTCCGCCAATCACCAATGACGAAATCAACGAGACTAAACAATTATTAGATAGCGTTAGAAAAGTGGTCTTAGCAAACAAGACAAGTTTTGGCGAAGCAGTG
This sequence comes from Sediminibacterium sp., assembly GCA_044354025.1. Classification (GTDB taxonomy): domain Bacteria; phylum Bacteroidota; class Bacteroidia; order Chitinophagales; family Chitinophagaceae; genus Sediminibacterium. Next base: position 3,931 of record JBILAW010000034.1, on the reverse strand, counting down.
AATAAATATAGTGACGACGAATCAAGTAAGTTTAGTGGTGGAGCAGTGACTGGTCGTGATGGCTCTACTTATATCAACTTTGATCAATTAGACAAAGAAATGGTGGTTTTGATTCAAAATATGAAGCCAGGAGATATCTCTGAACCACAATTGTATGTGGATGATAGAGGTAGAAAAACGGTTCGTATTGTGTATTATAAAGAAAGAACGGAACCACATAAAGAAAATTTAAAAGAAGATTATAACCGTGTTTCAATAAGGGCACTAGAAGAGAAAAAAGCTAAAGTGTTAGAATCATGGTTTAAAGATAGAGTCCCTAATTACTATGTATTTATAGACAACGATTTCCAAGCTTGTAAAGAATTGACAGATTGGACAAAAGTGGCAAATGCAATTGTAAAGGAAAAAACATACTAGAAATTTCATCATGAGCGACGAAATCAAACACGAATGTGGCTTAGCATTCATTAGGTTAAGGAAACCATTCTCCTACTATTTACAAAATAGGGGGTCAGTTACCTACGGTCTAAATAAGTTGTACCTATTGATGGAGAAGCAACACAATCGTGGTCAAGATGGCGCAGGGATTGCAACTGTTAAACTAGATATAGAAGCAGGCAATCCTTTTTTGTATCGATTAAGAAGTAGCGCGCAGCAACCTATTGCAGATTTATTTTACAAAGTAGGTCAAGAAATACAAGAACTAGAAAAATTACAACCAGATATTACCAGGCACCCCGGTTTAATGAAAGGGCATTTGCCTTTTATGGGTGAATTGTTATTAGGACATTTAAGGTATGGGACTCAAGGCAAGAATAATGTTGAATTTTGCCATCCATTTATTAAGAGAAATTTAGTGCCAGGAAAAAACCTTGCATTAGCGGGTAATTTTAATTTGGTGAATACAGATGAATTATTCAAGCTCATCCAACATGATCCAGGTCCTTTTGAAAAACAAAGTGACTTAGCAGCGATGATGGAAGTGATTCACCACTTTTTAGTCATTGAAGAAACAAAAAATCCCAATTGTCCAAATATTGCTGAGGTTTTAAAACAAGCTGTGCCTATGTTTGATGGGGGCTTTACGATTGGTGGATTAGTTGGGAATGGGTATAGTTTTATCATGCGCGATGCACATGGCATTCGTCCAGCTTATTTTTATATTGATGGGGAAGTTATTGTAGCTGCTAGCGAAAGAGCTGCAATACGAACCACATTTAATGTAGGAGAGAATGAAGTACATGAATTAATGCCGGGCAATGCTTTAATTATCGACGATAAAGGCGGATACACTATAGAACAAATTATTGCACCAAAAGAAAGAAGGGCTTGTTCTTTTGAACGCATTTATTTTTCTAGAGGTGGGGATGAAAAAATTTATAGAGAGCGTATCGCTCTAGGACATTACTTAAGTAAAATTGTTTTAGATAGAATCGAAAAAGATTTAAAGAATACGATCTTTTCTTATATACCAAACACAGCTGAAGTCGCATTTTACGGATTGATAAAAGGGATGGAAGAATACCTGAATGCCATCAAAGTGGAACGTATTTTGAGTTGGGGTAAAGACGTAGATGCCGATAAATTAGAAGCGATGGTGAATCGGAAAATTCGCCAAGAAAAAATTGCCATCAAAGATGTCAAATTAAGAACATTCATTACTGAAGATGCGAACCGCAATGAGATGGTGCAACACGTGTATGATATCACTTATGGTACAGTGCGTAAAAATGAAGATAGCTTAGTAGTAATTGATGATAGTATTGTAAGAGGAACGACTTTAAAAGAAAGTATTGTTCGAATGCTATCCAGACTTTCACCAAAAAAGATCATTGTTGTTTCATCTGCGCCTCAAATTAGGTATCCAGACTGTTATGGTATCGACATGAGCAAGATGGGCGATTTCATTGCATTTAAAGCTGCTATTGCTTTATTGAAAGAAAGGGGCATGGAGCAGATCATGAATGATGTCTATCAAAAGATCAAAACACTTGAAGCTAAGAACGAACTACATACCCAAAATGTGGTACGTGAATTGTACAAGCCATTTACAACAGAAGAAATTTCAGACAAAATTGCGCAACTCATCACGCCAGATAATATTCAAATACCTGTAGAAGTGATTTATCAAACCATCGAAGGATTGCATGCATGTTGTCCTACCAATACTGGTGATTGGTATTTCACCGGTAATTATCCAACACCGGGCGGGAACAAAGTTTGTAATAAAGCTTATATCAATTATATCGAAGGCAATAACCAACGAGGTTACTAATAAAAAAAGGTGCAAACTGCACCTTTTTTTATTAGAAATATTTTATTGAATAAAAATATTAGAGTCGATAGCAAATTGCATTGATATTCATACCTGCGCCGACTGATGCAAAAATGACCACATCTCCTTTTTCTAAATGATGTTCAGGGTATTTCCCTTTTAGTACTAGATCGTATAATGTTGGAATCGTCGCTACAGAGCTGTTGCCTAATTCATGAATACTCATTGGCATGATATCTGAAGGAATAGCCTTTATATCATATAATTTGTACAATGCTTTAATAAAGCCTTCATCCATTTTTTCATTGGCTTGATGTAAGAAGAATTTTTTCACTTCATGTATTTCCACACCAGCTTTTTCGATACAGGCTTTCATGGCAATTGGTACATTCTTAATGGCATACTCATAGACTTTTCGGCCTTTCATTTTAATATACCTTGTGGTATCATCTGCTTCAGGATGATTTGATTTTCCTAGGTATAAATAATAAGCCTCCTCATTGCAATGACTCTGAACACTGAAGGCTAAAATACCCTGATTAGGATCATCGCTATGTTCCACAATACATGCACCTGCACCATCACTAAAAATCATACTATCTCTATCGTGTTGATCCACGACCCTGCTTAATGTCTCGGCGCCAATCACTAAACATCTTTTTGCCATGCCCGATTTAATAAAAGAATCTGCTTGAATGACACCTTGTATCCAACCTGGACATCCAAATAAAATATCATAGGCCACACAGCTAGGATTGACTATGCCTAAATGATGTTTTACTCTAGATGCAATTGCAGGAATGGCATCAGATTGTATGGTTCCGTTTTTAACGTCGCCAAAATTATGTGCAACAATAATTTGATCAATTGTTTCAGGATCTATTCCTGCAGCCTGGATGGCTAATTTAGCCGCCGCTGCAGCTAGGTCAGAAGTATTGACATCCACATCCGCATACCTTCTTTCAATGATACCTGTGATCCCTTTAAATTTTTCAACAATTTCTTGGTTAGGAGTTTTGATCAATTCACTTTGCTCATCATAAAATGTATTTTCAACAAAATCTTGATTGGACTTAATATGGTGTGGTATAATACTACCTGTGCCGGTTATAATGGTTGCCATAGGGGGTAATTAATGTTTATAAGCTAGATCCCAATTACCCTAAGTTAAGTAATTTAGATATATTTATCGCCTTTGTTCCGCTTTACTTCGGCTACATATTCTTTAATGGATTGTTCTTTGTCTCTACTACAAATTAATAAAACATCTTTTGTGTCAATCACAATAAAGTCATCTAATCCCTGAACTAACACTAGTTTGTCTTTTGGTGAATTGATCATACATTTTGTCGCATCAATCACAATCACATTATCAGATGCTACAGCATTCCCTAAATAATCCTTCTCCATATTCTCATAGGCACTATTCCATGTACCTAAGTCGCTCCATCCAAATGAGGCTGGCATTACATATACGTTATTCGCTTTTTCCATGATGGCGATGTCAATAGAAATATTAGTGCAAAGTGGATAGATTCTTTGAATTGCACCGTTTTCCTGTGGTGTATTAAAATGTTGCTTCTCTTGATCGAATAACTCATACATTTCTGGCTGGTACTTTTCGAAAGCAGTTAAGATATTACTAATTTTCCAAGC
>JBILAW010000021.1:0-17781 GCA_044354025.1 Sediminibacterium sp. | reverse complement strand
AATAATACACATGAAAAATAATTTCATCAAACAAACTACTACCTATATCGCTGCAATTGCAGTGACATTAGGAGCAGTCTCTTGTTCAAAATTAGATGAACAAGTGTACGGTTCTAAATCAGTAGCTTCAGCTTCGACTGGATCGTCTACTGCTGACCTTAACTCAGTTTATGGTCAATTGAACCAATTGTCAGGCCAATATGGTTGGCATGCACTACAAGTACACTCTACTGATGAGTTACTTGGACCAACCCGTGGTACGGACTGGGATGACTTTGGTACTTGGAGAAAAATCCATTTACATGCAACAGATGGTGCGCACAATCAAATTTATGATACTTGGAATGGTTTAAATGGTGCTTTATTCCAAGCGACACTAGTTGCAGAAAAATCTACTGGAGCTGCTCAAGCAGAAGGTAAGTTTTTAAGAGCTTTCTTCGCAAGTCAAGTAATGGATATCTACGGACAAGTTCCTTACAGAGCTGCTGCAGATGGTCCAGACAAAATCCCTTCTGTTAAAACAAGATCAGAAGCTTTTGATTGGATTATGAAAGATGTTGATGATGCAATTGCTGGTTTACCAAATTTTGGTACTGGAAGTGATATGCACAAGGCGAACAAGCAAGCTGCTCAGTTCTTGAAAGCTCGTTTGTTATTGAATAAGGCTGTTTACAAAGCAGATCCTAAGACACCTACTACTTTCAGTTTTGCAGCTGCAGATATGACTGAAGTAATTACTTTAGTAGGTGCAATTGAAGCTTCTGGTAAATTTGCATTGTCTACTGGATACTGGGATAATTTTAAGTGGGATAACTACCAAAAGTCAAAAGAGTTGATTTTATCAAGAGCATCTAATGGTCCTGGTAAAGCAACACAAACAGGTGGTACCACTGGTGTAACTTGGGCTACAGGTATGGGAACGCACTACAACCAAGCATTCTCTGGTTGGAATGGTTTCACTACAACTGCTGATTTCTATAATTCATTTGCTGATGGCGATCAACGTAAAACTGCAGAATTAGCAGGTGCAACTGAAATACATGGTTTCACTGCTGGATTCATGGCTGGCCAACAATACAAATATGATGGCGGCAAGAAAGTAGAAGTTAAAGATCGTTCAGGTGGAAAATTAGTTTTCACACCAGATGTAAGCTTATTCTTCTCTACAGAATCTAAAGGTATTAGAACGAATAAGTATCCTTTAAAAGGAGATCAATTAGGCTTTAACGAAGAAAATGAGTTTGTAATCTTCCGTTTTGCTGATGCAATGTTAATGAAAGCAGAAGCGTTGGTAAGAACTGGTAAAGCAGCTGACGCATTGGTGATTGTAAACAATATCAGAAAGCGTGCTGGAACAACTAATTTATCTGCAGTTACATTGAACGATGTTATTGCTGAAAGAGGTCGTGAGTTGTATTTAGAAGGTTCAAGAAGAACTGATTTAGTTCGTTTTGGCAAGTACAATGATCCTGTAAACGAAAGACCAATAAAGTCTGACGCTTTCAGAGTTGTTTATCCTATCCCTAACCAAGCGGTGTCTTCAAACCCTAATTTGAAGCAAAACTTCGGTTACTAGGATCTACCTAAAATAGTTAACCTATTATAGAAAAGGCCGCGGTTTACCGCGGCCTTTTTGTTTTGAGGAGCTTTCATAAAATTTAAAGCCCCTCAAAACAACTATTATGATTTTAGGCGGGCGTTTACGCCCGCCTTTTGTTTCCCGGAAGGTTTTATAAAATTTAAACCTCCCAGGAAACAACTATTATGATTTTAGGCGGGCGTTTACGCCCGCCTTTTTGTATTTTTATGCATACAATACGAACCTGATTTTATGCAAAAAATTTATATTCTACTTTTTGTTTCCATCTTTTTTTCAGCTTGTACAAAGTCTAAAGATGGCCAACTTTTTGAATTGGTAGAAAATAGTGGGATTCAATTTACCAATACGGTGACAGACGAAAAAGAAAATAATATTTTTAAGTATCGTAATTTTTACAATGGTGGTGGCGTAGGTATTGGTGATATCAATAATGACGGACTTGCCGATGTATTTTTTACGGCCAATCAAGGTGCCAATAAATTATTCTTAAATAAGGGCGATTTTAAATTCGAAGACATTTCAGATAAAGCAGGTTTTTCAAAAAAAGACCAATGGAGTACTGGTGTGACGATGGTGGACATCAACAACGATGGCTGGTTGGATATTTATGTGGCCAATGCAGGAAATATGATGCAAGAGGATTTACGTAAGAATCAATTGTTCATCAATAACCACGATTTAACTTTTACAGATAGTGCAGAAGCCTATGGTTTAGCAAATAATGGGTACACCACACATGCTTCTTTCTTTGATTACGATATGGATGGCGATTTGGATTGTTTCATGGTAAACAATAGTCCTATTCCTGTGAATACTTTGAACTATGCGAATGCAAGAGACATAAGAGCAGAAAATTCTGCAGTAGCTGATTTTTTAAAAGGCGGCGGCGATCATTTATATAAAAACGAAGGCGGAAAATTTATCGAAGTATCTGCAGAAGCGGGTATACATGGTAGTTTAATTAGTTTTGGATTGGGCGTAACCATTGGAGATGTGAATGGGGATGCTTGGCCAGATGTATATGTGTCCAATGATTTTTTTGAAAGAGATTATTTATACATCAATCAAAAAAATGGCAAATTTAAAGATGAAATAGAAACCTATACCGAACATAATAGCATCGCATCCATGGGAACTGACATGGCGGATGTCAACAATGATGGCTATCCAGATATTTTTACAACAGAAATGTTGCCAGACAATGACTTCAGACTTAAAACCACCACCTCATTTGATAATATTGATATCTATCGTTTAAAAGTAGCTAGTGGCTTTTACCATCAGTTCATGCACAATGCTTTGCAGTTAAATAATAAGAATGGCAAGTATAAAGAAGTAGCTCGTTTTTCTGGAGTGGAAGCAAGTGATTGGAGTTGGGGCGAAATGATTTTTGATGCAGACAATGATGGATACAATGACATCTATGTAAGCAATGGGATTTATCGTGATTTAACCAATCAAGATTTCATAGATTTTTTTGCCAATACCATGATTCAGAAAATGGTGTTGTCTGGCAAGAAAGACGAGATTAGTAGTATCATTGAAAAAATGAGTAGTCAGCCCATCCCAAATAAGATGTTTAAAAACAATGGTGATTTAACTTTTAAGGATATGGGGAAGGATTGGGGTTTGGATATCCCAAGCTTTTCAAACGGTGCTGCTTATGGGGACTTAGACAATGATGGGGACTTGGATATGGTCGTGAACAATAACAATATGCCAAGCTTTGTCTTTAAAAACAAGAGTAGAGAAAAAAATAAAAACGGGTTTATTGGATTTAAATTAAAAGGGCTGCCGCAGAACATCAATGCGGTGGGTGCAAAAATCAATGTCTTTATTCAAGGGCAAATATTAAGCAAGGAAGTCATTCCTGCAAGAGGATTCCAGTCTTCAGTAGACTATAAACAAATCTTTGGTTTAGGTCAGTTTAAGAAAATTGATTCCGTGCAAGTGATTTGGCCAAACCTAACGCAAAGTATTTTAAAAATCGAAAAATTAGATACAGTCTATACAATCGAACAAGCTGCTCAAATAGTAAAACCATTTGTAGTAGTGCAAGAAAAAATTGCACCCTTGTTTGAGGAAGTAAAAAGCAATTTTGAAAAACATACCGAGGACGATCATGTAGACTTTTATGCAGAAAGAATCATTCCAAGAATCCTTTCACAAGAAGGCCCTAAAGCGACCAGTGCAGATATCAATGGCGATGGTCTTGCAGATTTATTCATTGGAGCCGCCAAGAATAAGGGCAGTCAAATTTACCTTCAAACAGCTAGTGGCAACTTTAACCCAAAGCCACAGATGGCATTTAAGCCATTTGAGTCTTATGAAGATGTGGCTGCAGTGTTCTTTGATGCCGATAAGGATGGCGACATGGATTTATTAATAGGTTCTGGTGGGAACAATCGATTATCAAACAGAGGAGAATTGAATCACCGTCTTTTCCTAAATGATGGGAAAGCTAGTTTTACGCATAGCGCAGAGGCATTCCCGGTATTTGAGTTCAATACAGGCGTCATGGTGCCTTTTGATTATGATTTGGATGGTGATATTGATGTATTTGTTGGCGCCCGAAATACCCCATTAAAATATGGCGTAACGCCATCGAGTGCTTTGTACCAAAACAATGGACAAGGTCAATTTAAAGATGTGACTTCTACAGTAGCACCAGACTTTGCAAAACTAGGCATGGTGACCAGTGCGGTGGTCGGTAAGTTGAGTAATCAAGCTGGCACATCATTGATCATTGTTGGAGAATATATGTATCCAATTGTGTACGCCTTTGAAAAAGGCAAAATGGTAGAGCAAGCAACTAATTTAAAAGGATTGAATGGTTGGTGGCAGTCTATTCATATGGCTGACATTGATGGGGATGGCTTTCAAGACTTCATCATTGGTAATATGGGCGAGAACGGCTATCTAAAACCAACGCCAGCAGCACCTGTTAAACTTTGGATCAACGATTTTGATGGCAATGAGAGTATTGATAAAATTTTAACAAGAACTGTGAATGGAAAAGATGTGCCAGTGTTCATGAAAGGCGAAATGCAAGAACAAATCCCTTTACTTAAAAAAGAAAATTTGAATTATGAGATCTATGCCAAAAAAGCCTTCCAAGAATTGTTTAAAAAAGAATTGGTAGAGCAAGCAGCAATGAAATTATACAATTACAGTAGTTCAATCATAGCATGGGGAAAGGGGAATGGCCAATTTGAAATTCAACGTTTGCCAAATGAAGTACAGTTTTCTTCTTTGAATGCGATGGTGTCTACCGATGTCAATGCTGACGGTAAAATTGATCTAGTCATGGGTGGCAACCAATTTGGATTCCTTCCGCAGTTTGGACGTTTAGATGCCAATTATGGATTGGTATTAATCAATAAAGGCAAAAGAGTATTTGAAGTAGTAGAAGATAAGCAATCTGGCTTAGCCATTACAGGACAAGTTAGAGACATGGTATTGTTTCAGCAAGCTGCACAAAAAAAGGTCTTGTTTATAAGAAACAATCAGGTTCCGGTATTCATGAAATTAAAATAATTGTATGTTTTTTAAATATATCCAAAGCTGGAAAAAAGCGGTATCAAATTTTACATCTAGTGCAATTATTTTTGCACTGAGTGTACTCCTTTTTGCCTGTAACCAGCCAACGAAAGAGTTACCTTTATTTGAAGCACTAACAGCCGAGCAAACAGGGATTCAATTTGAAAATAAATTACATCCTAATGAGCAGTTCAATATGTTTCATTACATGTATTATTACAATGGAGCAGGCGTAGCAACGGGTGATTTCAATAATGATGGACAGGCAGATATCTTTTTTGCTTCTAACGAGGGGGATAATCAATTGTATTTAAACAAAGGAAAACTACAATTCACCGAAGTCAGCAAACAGGCTCAAATACCACAGGATAGTGCATGGAATACGGGGGTGTCTGTGGTGGACATTAACAATGACGGGTTATTGGACATCTATATTTGCAGACTTGGTAATTTCGAAAAATTTGTCTCCAAGAATCAGTTATTGATTTGTGCGGGTATCGAAAATGGCATTCCAAAATACAAAGAAGCTGCTGCTGAATATGGATTAGATTTTTCTGGCTTTAGTACACAAGCAAGTTTTTTTGATTACGATCAGGATGGGGACTTAGATGTCTTTTTATTGAATCACTCGGTACACCAGAACGGTACATTTGCACCAAGGACAAGCTTTATGGGCACTTTTGATCCATTGTCTGGGGATCGTATTTTTGCAAATAAGAATGGACATTTTGAAGATGTAACAAAAGCATCTAAAATCAATAGCACTGCCATTAGTTATGGATTAGGTGTGGTGATGAGTGATATCAATTTAGATGGTTGGGTGGATATTTATGCTGGTAATGATTTTCATGAAAACGATTACTTGTACATCAATCAAAAAAATGGCAGTTTTAAAGACGAGCAAAAAGAAAGATTGATGCATACTAGTCAATACTCCATGGGGGTAGATGCTGCAGATTTAAACAATGATGGATTCCCGGAAATCGTTTCAATGGATATGCTACCTAAGGATCCTTATATTTTAAAAAGGTCTTTAGGAGAAGACGACTACGATATCTATCAATACAAGATTTCAGTTGGGTATGATTTTCAGTTTACCCGCAACAACTTGCAATGGAATCGTCGCAATGGCAAGTTTAGTGAAGTGGGTATGTATGCTGGTATGTTTGCAACAGATTGGTCTTGGGCTACCTTGTTAATGGATTTTGACAACGACGGGTATAAAGACATTTTTGTTGCAAATGGTATTCCTAAGCGCATGAATGATATGGATTATGTGAACTATGTATCCAATCAGGAGATTCAAGAAAAAATAAGGGATAATAAGATGGGTGAGAAGGATATGGCGTTGATAGATCGTTTCCCTGAGATTAAAATCCCAAACCAGTTTTTCTTAAATAAAAAAGGGTTGTCATTCGATGATAAAGAAAAAGCAATAACCAATAATCCTTCTTCTTATTCGAATGGCGCAGCCTATGCCGATTTTGACAATGACGGTGATTTGGATTTAGTGGTCAATAATGTCAACGATAAGTCCTTTGTTTACGAAAACAAAAGTAGTCAAGATACAACAGCGCATTCGGTTGCAGTAACACTAAAAGGTGCAGCAAAAAATATCAATGCCATTGGTGCCAAATTAGTTTTGTTTACGCCTGGTGAAATAAGAACATATGAGAAGTTTCCTGTTAAAGGTTTTTTGTCCAGCATGGAGATTCCATTATCTATTGGGTTAAAAAATACAAAAGTGGATTCTGCTTTCTTAGTATGGCCTGATAACAGTTTTCAAAAAATCAATCCTGCCGAGTTTAAGAAAAAGCAATTGTCACTCGCCTATCAAATTGGATTGCCAAAATTCAATTATGATTTAATCAATCAGCATTGGCCGCAGCAAACAAAACAAATGATAGATCTTACAGCTGGTTCTGGGATTCAATTTAAACATCAAGAAAATATTTTTCAAGAATTCAATAGAGAACAATTGATTCCTCAAATGAATTCAACAGAAGGTCCTGCATTGGTAGTGGGGGATATCAATAGGGATGGTTTAGAAGATATTTTTATTGGAGGTGCAAGAGGCTTCAGTGCTGCCTTATACTATCAACAAGCCAATGGTAAATTCTTGTTATCTAAACAAGAAGCTTTCCGTTTAGATAGTAATTATGAAGATGTTTGTGCTGTAATGGCGGATGTCAATAAGGACGGATTTCAAGATATCATTGTTGGTTCTGGAGGCAATGAATACTATGGAGAGGATAAGCACATGATGCCAAGGGTGTATTTAAATAGTACAAAAGGACAGTTTACGATCTTGAATGATGCAATACCTGTGTATAATCAAAGCTCCGATATCGTTGCTAGAGATTTTAATCAAGATGGTGCCATTGACTTATTAATTACAAGTAGAGTCAAGGCCATGGATTATGGCGCACCTATCGATTCTTATCTTTTGTATAATTTGGGTGATGGGAATTTTAAAAATGTAACAGCTTCAGTTGCACCTGATTTAATTGGCCTTGGATTTATTACTAGTGCAACAGAAATGGATGTAAACAAGGATGGCAAAATGGAAATTTTATTGACGCATCAATGGGGTGGTATTGATGTCTTGTATCCTTCTGTAAAAAAATGGACAAAAGCAACTGCAACCAATTTACCTGGTTGGTGGAATTTCACTTTACCTGTAGACATTGATTTAGATGGAGACATGGACTTTATTGCTGGGAATCTGGGCTTGAATACAAGACTGAAAGCAACAGAAAAAGAGCCAATCAGCATGTATTATAATGATTTTGATGACAATGGTAAATTTGAGCAAATTATCACTTTCTATTTACAAGGAAAAGAAATTCCATTTGCCAATAAAGATGAAATTCAAAGACAGATTCCAAAAATAAAAAAATCCTTCTTGTATGCCGAAGACTTTGCAAAAGCAAACCTGTATGATATTTTCACAAAAGAAAAATTAAAGGCTTCTAAACTAGTTAAGGCCTATCATTTTGCAAATACTTTATTTATCAATGATGGTAAAGGTAATTTTACGGCTAAGGTATTACCATGGGAAGCGCAAATCACTGCTTATAAAACTGCAGTGGTGACAGATGCGAACGGAGATAAATGGCCAGACATTTTAATGATGGGTAATTTTTATGATAACAATGTACAAATGGGTAGGTATGACGCAGATTACGGCACACTACTCATCAATACTGGAAAGCAAAATTTTGATGCCGAACCTTTGAATGGATTGAGTATAAAAGGTCAAGTAAGACAGATAGCGCCCATTCAATTGAATCAACAATTGGCTTTTGTATTGGGTATGAATTCTGACAGCCTAAGATTAATTGGCTTTAAGTAGCCTAAAATACTGGGTAATTGATAGTAGATTTCCACTTTTGAGCATCTGGCTCCTTCATTCTATTGGTATTGTAAATAACATATGGAATTGCTGGACTCGTTCTTTGTTTATCTCCTAGGTATTGTTTTGTTGCGACTAGTGCGCTATTAACAGTTGCCGCATCACCTATCACAGCTACAGAAAGTAATTTACCTAATACCATTTTCTTTAGGGTGAAGGGTGGTTTCACCTGAATATCTTTTTCAATTGGAATAGCAACTTGGGTATATACCTCATCTTTGTTGATCCTTGTAATATTAACCATTGGGTCATTTTTTATTTTCCCATTTTGAGCAATAATATGTTGTTCTAATTTCGTTATCATCTCATACAGTTGAACCAAAGAAGGCGTATCCATTCGTACTTGATCTAAGGCAATTAAGCTAGAATCTTGAACATTGGTTTCTTGAATATCAAATCCATAAACGCCTTTGACAGTATTGTAATAATTTCCGGCAGCAGAAAGTATAAGATCAAGTTGCCCTTGTATTCTTTTTGCAAATAAATAGTTTTGAACGCTAGCAATAGGAGACCAATTGGTATTCTCCATGGAAGTTTCAAATCCAATGATTGTATTTGTGCTTGTATCATCAATGATTGAAAATTCAACTGGAATATTTATTTTGTCAAGGGTTAGTTCGGCTTGAATCGTTGCTACCATAGTGCCAGTCACGCTTAATGAAGTTTCCTTTGGCAACCACTCAGACCATTTATCGACTTGCATCATCCCTCTAATCACACTTGGCGCAGATTGATTGACCACTTGCGCCCCCTTTATTATAATAAGCTTTGGTACTAGTAGATAAACGGCCACCAGGCTTAGGACTACAATAGTGGATAAAAGGAGTACGATTTTACGCATAGGAAAATGGCATTGAGAGGGTGAAATTACAAAAATCCCCCTTCATAAGTGCCCAATTTTGACTAAAATGGTTAAATTAGCGTATTGAAAAAACTAGGCGCCATATTATTCTTGGGCATATTGCTTTTTAACGGATTTGGATACCGACTGGTATCGAATTACTTTGACCAAAAAGCAACCGATCAATTAGTTAATTTAATTGAAGAAAATAACTATGATGAGTCCTATTTGGTTACAATCAAGACCCCAATCAATCTTCCTTATTATGCCAACAATCCGCAATTCGAAAGAGTGGATGGAGAGATTGTGATCAAAGGCATTGTTTACCAGTATGTTCAAAGAAGGATTTACAATGATAGCCTTGAATTGAAAGTATTACCGAACCAAGATCGTTTGCATATCAAAAATGCAAGAGAAGATTTTTATAAATTAGCACAAGACCTTTCTAACTCGAATCCAGACAAGAAGTCTGTCCCATTGGGAAAATCTAGCGCAAAGTTTATCAGCTTTGATTACATAGCACAAAATAATAGCTGGCATTTAGTTCCAGCGAATTCGGCGAAGGTAACGACTGGTTATCGTTACGATACGCGTTTAATAAGCAATTATTTAACGGTACAAGGCCCGCCTCCGAAAATAATTGCTTAATTTTTTTAGCAACAGCGTCATGCGTAAGCATTTCTGTTGTCTCACGTATTTGTATTATGTACAGATACAATTTTCGTATGTACTATCAACCAATTTCAATGAATAAATTATTTACTGTATTGCTACTAGCAATGACTATGATTGCTTGTAACCAATCCAATGACTATAAAAAAATTACCAATAACCCAGATTTGTATGCCTACACAGTGCATGAATTAAATCAGGTGGTGATGGGTAATAATTTTAGTCCAATCGTTGCATCCAGAAACTATGCTTATGCAGCCATTGCAGGATATGAAGTGGTCGCAGCAGGCGATCCAACAGCTTTCCAAAGTTTAGCTGGTCAATTAAAAGGATTAACAGCATTGCCTAAACCAAAAGACACAGCCAATATTGACTTTCCATATGCAGCATTGGTTGCCTATGCGACTGTTGGTCAGGCAGTCACTTTTCCTGAAGGTAGCATGCAGGATTATACAGATAGTTTAAGAAAATTAGTGAAGTCGAACGGCATGTCTAGTAAAATGATTGCATCATCTGAAGCATTTGCAAAAGAAGTAAGTACATCTATTATTGCTTGGAGTAAAAAAGACAATTATGCGCAAACAAGAAGCGCTGAAAGATACACTGTAAAAGATTCTCCAGGACGTTGGGTGCCCACACCACCTATGTATGCCTCTGCAGCTGAGCCACATTGGGCAGAGATTAGAACAATGGCCATTGATAGTGCCAGTCAGTTTAGACCCTTACCACCACCTGCTTTTAATGTAACAGATAAAAACAGTGAGTATTATAAGCATTTAATGATGGTAAAGAATGCAGGGGATAGCTTAACAGAGGAACAAAAGCATATTGCTAATTTCTGGGATGACAATCCATTTAAAGTGAATGTGACAGGACATGCCATGTTTAGTACAAAAAAGTTTTCTCCTCCAGGGCATTGGATGAGTATTGTAGGGATCGCCAATAAAACAGCAAAGTCAGATTTTAATAATGCTGTATATGCATACGCTAAAACGGCTATTGCCCTATTTGACGCTTTCATCCACACATGGGATGCAAAATATACCTACAAGACAGTTCGTCCAGAGACGGTGATCAATAAGTATATCGATCCAAATTGGAGACCACTTTTACAAACACCGGCATTCCCTGAATACACTTGCGGACACTCAACCGTATCATCTGCCGCAGCAGAGGCCTTAACAAGTGTTTTTGGCGACAATTTTGCTTATACAGACTCTACTGAATTAGAATTTGGTATTGAAAACAGAAGCTTTAAGTCCTTCAGACATGCAGCAGAGGAAAACAATTGGGCGCGCTTTTACGGGGGTATCCACTTTCACAATTCTTGTATCACAAGTACAGAAAAGGGACAGGCTTTAGGAAACTATATTGTTTCCAAATTAAAAATGAAAAATTAAGTTCAAGTCAATTGAATTACTAATTAACTAACACATGAAAAAATCAATCATATTATTGGCATTATTATGCCTTGGCTTTATCAATCAATCCAATGCACAAGGTTGTGTAGCCATTAGAACAGTGGGTGGCTTATGTACTATGGAACATGCAGGTATGCATCAAGAAGACAGTTCAAAATGGACTTTAAATATTAATTATAGGTACTTTACTTCTTACAAACACTTTAATGGCACAGACGAGCAAAAATTTAGGGTTGAAGAAGGATCGGAAGTAATTAATTATACGAGTGCAATGGACTTTGCTTTAACAAGAAACATCAATGAAAAATGGATGGTAGGCATTAGTATTCCACTTGTTAATTATGAGCGTACATCTAAATACGAACATTTGGGCAACACGAGTCCATATCGTTTTGCAACATCAGCAAGAGGCTTGGGTGATATAAGATTATCGGCCTACAGATGGTTGATCGCACCTGATGCCAATAAAAAAGGCAATCTAATGGCAGGGCTAGGTATCAAATTACCAACCGGTAATTATAAGGCTCAAGATGAATTTCAATTCGCAGCCAATGCTCGAAGAATAGGTTATGTAGATCAGTCAATTCAACCAGGTGATGGTGGCTTTGGTGTTACTGTTGAATTAAATGGATTTAGACAAATTAATACTGAATGGAGTAGCTATGCCAACGCCTTTTATTTATTCAATCCTAGAGATAATAATGGGGTAAGTACAGCAAGAGGTGGTACCCCTTCTGCTACAGCAATCAAGTATACATCGAATGTAATGAGTGTGGCAGATCAATACATGGTTCGATCTGGATTTAATTATAGCAAAGAAGCTTGGGCTTATTCATTGGGTTTAAGGTATGAGTGTATTCCAACTTATGACTTGATTGGAAAAAGCACAGGATTTAGAAGACCAGGTAATATTTTATCTGCTGAGCCCGGCGTAACCTATATGTATAAAAAGTATAATTTTTTCTTATATACTCCTGTAGCATTAAGACGTGAAAGACCACAGAGCTATGCAGATATTGTAAGAACTAATCTTACTGGTGTTTTTGCAAGAGGGGATGCTGCATTTGCAGACTATAGTATTAATGTAGGAATGAGTTTCAGGTTCTAATCAATGACTTCCAAAATGGCAAATTGATAAGCTCCTAATACAAAATGTTCGTTGTCATTACCAACATGATGCGTAAGGCCAGTCCAATGATCTTTTAATTGTGCTGGCCTTATTCCATGTTCCTTAAAAGTGTACCAAGTGATATAAGCGTCGGCAGCTTGATAATTAAATAAACAGAATATTTTTTTGTCCTCAAAAGAGCGAACGAATCCAGCTACATGAATATTATGCGGTGTCATCCATGTACTATTTTTTAAATCACTTAGAATGGGCAATGCTTTTCTAATTTGAATCAATTGCTTTGTTTCATTAAAGATGCGGTATTCTAAACTCCCTTTCTTTTTCCTTTGTTCATTTTTATTCCAGTCTATCATAGGACGATGCATCCACCTGTTGTCATAGCTTTTGCCGGTGTCATTTAAATAACTATAGTCATTGGTATAAGCCATCTCGTCTCCGTAATACAACATAGGGATACCACCCATGAACATGGAATGCGCCTGCATTAAAATAATTTTTCTCAATGCATTTTCAATTTCACTTGCATTGTTCCATGCCAATGCTTTTTCCAATCCGCATAACGAAGCTAGTGCACCACTAATGCGTGCGTCATTTGTTTTTGGATTGACAGAAAATAAGGCACCAGCAGCAACTGATCCATCATGACTACCTGAGTAATAGTTTTTCAAATAGGTTCTATGTTGATAAGGATCAAAGCCAACCCTTGCAATCATTTCGTCGTCATATCCAAGCCCAATATCATCATGGCATCTTGTGTAGGAGATCCAAGTACAACCGTATGGTTTTTGTAAAATAGCATCTTGCGCTGTGAGCATGATTCTTGTATCACCTGTGGCAAGCGCATCCCATTGCAATGCCATTTGTGTGGCATTATAAGCGACATCACATTCGTTTGCAGTGTAGTTATCTGTGCCAAAATATTTAATGATTTCTTTAGGGGCTACAATGGCCTCGCCTAACAATGCCATACCTGGACTTGTTACTTGCGTACATTGCTTGATGAGTCTAAGCAAAGTATGTGCTTTAGGTAAATTTTGACAGCCAGTACCAATCTCCTTCCAAATAAATGCAGGTGCGTCTATGCGTAAAATATCTACTCCCAAATTCGCGTAAAATAAAATCGTATCCATCATTGCCACCAACACATTTGGGTTGCTAAAATTTAAATCCCATTGATAATGATGGAACACGGTCATCACCCATTTATTACATTCAGGGACATAGGTGAAACTTCCTGGAGAGGATTCAGGGAAAATTTCAGGCATGGTTTGATCTAACTGGTCGGGTATGCCACGATGATCATAGAAATAAAAGAAATCTTGATAATAAGGATCTCCGGCCTTCGCCTTCTGTGCCCACTCGTGGTGGTGCGAGGTATGATTTAAAACAATGTCCAACATTAAATACATATTGGATGCATTCATGTCTGCGATTAGATTTTCTACATCTTTCAAAGTCCCAAATCGACTGGCTACTTTTCTAAAATCAGACACCGCATAACCTCCGTCACTCTCTCCCTCCGGACTTTCAAAGATGGGCATGAGGTGTAAAAAATTCACACCTAGTTCTTTAAAGTAATCCAATTTTTTTTGCAGTCCTTGAATGTTTTCACTGAATCGGTCCACATACAAACTCATACCAGTAATTTCATTGCTCAAGTACCAATGGCCTAGCTTGGATTTTTCTGCATCTTTTTTTAATAAGACTTTGGATCTTTCCTTGTATTGCTGTATCAGTGTAATTAAAAGGCCTTCGAATGCTTCATTTCTTTTTGGATGATATGCATACACTTCGTCAAATAAGTTTTCGATTGCACCTATATGTGCTAAAAATTGTTGACTAAAAGCCTTATCCTTTTTTGTTGTGTCAACTTTGTATTTCGATAACAGGTCCGAACCAAATTGATGTAATGGGGTCATTTTCACAGTGCACTTGCAATTTAGGAATTGAAAATAGAATTGTTTAAATGCTTAAATGCTTCCATGGCGCCCATGTATTCACATGTTCTTGCACCCGCTTTATTGGCATTTGCAATCATGATTCTCCATGTTTCAATGGGTAATGCTGGTAAAGCACTTGGTGTAGTTCCTAGTAATTGATACAAAACTGCACCCACAAAAGCATCTCCTGCACCGGTCGCATCTACAGCAGTAATTGGAATACTTGAAATAATTTCAGTGCCATTGCTAGTGGATAGTAAAGTACCTTCTTTGCCGAGTGTAATCGCAAATACGGCATTGGTTTTTGTTCTTAAAGCAGCCGCTGCAGCATCCACCGTATCAAGCCCAGTAATTAAGATGGCTTCTTCGTCACTTAGTTTAAAGAAATCACATGCTTCAATATAATGCCAAGACTGTGTGATAAAACTTTCAGTATTGTTAGGGAATAATAAATGTCGATAGTTTGGATCAAAACTGATTAATGCACCTGCTTCTTTTGCTTTGTTCAACAAATCGATATAGGTTGCTTGTAAAGGTCCAGGTAAAAATCCTGTAGCAGATCCAAAATGCACAATATCGTATTCCTTTAAATTTAATCCTGCCAAATCAGCCATGGATAATTGTCCATCGGCACCTCTATTGAAATAAAAATCGCGTTCTCCGTCTTCCATTAAAGAAACAAATGCAAAAGTGGTAAATGCATTGGAGTCTTGGATAACCCATTTTGTATTTACCCCCATCTCGGTCATTAAATCAATCAAGTGTTGACCAAAAGGATCTTTACCCACTTTGGCAGCCATGTCTACTTGACCACCCAGTGCAGCAATAGCAGCTGCTACATTCGCTGGAGCGCCGCCTGCTTTTTTTAAAAAATTTTGACCATCCGCTAGTCGACTGCCTCTGTCAGTGCAAATCATATCAATCAAGGCTTCTCCAATACACAATACTTTCATATCCTTTTATTTTATATCAATGCAATTCATTCTTAAATTATTTACTTCCCTCTATTTTTAACAACTAAGCATCTTTGTATTCTTTCTTGCCTGCACTTTGAATGAACAAAGTAGCAACTGCTGCAAGCAATAACAAGACGCCCGCAAAGCTAATGGCTTTTCCTGGGTCATTGTTTAAGAAATGTTTTAAAATATAACCAAAGCTTAGATTTTGAATCAACATTGGAATGACTATCATCA
Source organism: Sediminibacterium sp. (assembly GCA_044354025.1). Taxonomy (GTDB): domain Bacteria; phylum Bacteroidota; class Bacteroidia; order Chitinophagales; family Chitinophagaceae; genus Sediminibacterium. Next base: position 2,030 of record JBILAW010000021.1, on the reverse strand, counting down.
TATTGATGATACCCATGTACACGCCATACTTTTCTTTTGGAATTTTATCCACCACCAATAAATATGGAATGCCCATCATACTTGCCCAAGCCACACCAAATCCTGCCATTGGGACAAACAATAAATTTTTATCTGTGATATGCGGGAATACCAATAAGCCAACAGCTGCCATGATCAAGCAGATAACATGAATCATTTTTGGACTTATTTTTTTCGCCAACCAAAGTAAAATGAAGGCACTTACAAAAGTGATGATATTATACCAACCATTCACCAATCCCGTCCAGCCAACTGCTTCGTCATAAGCTGGATTGTTTTGGTAGACTGTGGTATTCCAAACAGATTTTGCAATACTTTTTGATGCATTTTGCCAATAACAAAAAAGCGCATACCATTGAAACAAGTAGACCAATGCTAATTGCCACATCACTTTAGGCATATTGCCAATGGCATTACCAATTTCTTTGAAAGGCGTCAATACATTTATTTTTTCCGCCTTCAATGCAATTAATTCTTCCTCTGAAGGTGGAATCTCAGGTGTTTTAAATACGGACCAGCCAACGGTTACAATAGAACAAATACTTCCTAGAAAAAAGGAGGCGTAGACCCAATAAGGTAAACTGCCATAGGTTCCTGGTATATTTTTCTGAAAAACAAACAAAGAAATATTCGCTAAAGTGATCCCCAAACCTGTAAAAAAACTTTGTGTTAAAAAGCCAGAAGCATGTTGTTCACTTGGTAATTTATCTGCAATAAATGCACGATAAGGTTCCATTGCAGTATTGTTAGCAGCATCTAATACCCACAACAATCCAACCGCCATCCACAAGGCACTGCTAAATGGATATAAGAACAAACAGATACTACATAATAAAGCACCTATTAAAAAATAAGGCTTGCGTCTTCCATATCTTGGCGACCAAGTTTTATCACTCATTGCACCAATGATGGGTTGAATGAGTAAGCCTGTCATCGGGCCAGCTAAGTTAAGCATGGGAATTTGGTCTGGACTTGCACCCAACATATCATAAATAGGATTCACTGCAGATTGTTGTAATCCAAAACTGTATTGGATTCCTAAGAAACCAACATTCATGTTGATGATCTGCGAAAAGGATAACCTTGGTTTAAAAGACATAATTTGGTATTTAAGCAATGTGTTCTTTAAATATAGTGATTTTGTCATTTTTACTAACAATTGTTGTTATATAATCCCTCTTTTTTATAGCTATTTTTCCAGCGCAAACCTTTGCGCTTTGTATCTTTGCAATCTATCCCTACTTTTAGCATATGTCTATTCAAATTCAATTTCAAAAATCTCAAGTGATACAAGGCCTTCGATATCATTTTATAAAGCAATCCGAAATCAAGGGCTTAATGCTATTTGTAAATGTATATGCCATCATTACCGCGGTACTATTGTTTTATAAAAAAATCAGGCCCGAACTTTTCCTTGTTGGGTCCTTATTGTGGATCGTACTCATGGTATTTTTTTGGTTTTTATTACCCTGGCTATTTTATAGAAAAACCAGCATGTTTAAACAAGACTGGCAATTTAATTTTAACACCACTGGTGCTAGTTTGGAATCAGATACTGGAAGCGCAGCATGGGCCTGGACAGATGTGACTCGATTTTTTGAAAGTCCCTTATTTTTTCATGTCTATTTTGCGCCAAAATCCTTTTTCATCCTACCAAAAGCCCATTTTAGCTACGAAGACCAGCAATTAATAAGGGGCTATTTCAAAAAAAGTTAGCAATTGTTAGCATTTTAAGCAGTTTTTTAGCCTCAAAATGGCTCAAAAAAGCAGTATTTCCCTAAGATTCTCAAATGTGAAAACAAAAAAGCAAATAAACGGCTAGTATTTTAACAAAAAGTATATTTTTGCCGCGTAAACAAAAACTTTTTACAATGTCAGACATCGCAATTAGAGTTAAAAAAATTATCGTTGACAAATTAGGCGTAGATGAAGCAGAAGTTACAAACGAGGCTTCATTCACAAATGATTTGGGCGCGGATTCTTTAGACACA
>JBILAW010000118.1:0-5371 GCA_044354025.1 Sediminibacterium sp. | reverse complement strand
CGCCATATTTCACTGCCTTAGGTCCGCCTGAATTTTCGGAAATATTACCACCAATAAAACAAGATCCTTTACTAGCAGGATCGGGTGGGTAGAACAAACTTTTTTCTTTTACTGCATTTTGCAAAACTTCTGTAATGACACCAGGTTCGGTGGTGACTTGTAAATTTCTTTCATCAATCTCTAAAATCTGATTGAATCTTTCCATGGCAATCACCAAGCCTCCTAAATGAGGGAGGGCGCCACCTGTTAAACCCGTGCCTGCACCTCTTGGTGTGACTGGGATTAAGTGCTTGTTTGCTAATTGCATCAATGCAGCAATCTCTTCTGTCTTTCTTGGCTTAACTACGACCGCTGGACTATAATGTAATTTTTCCGTTTCGTCCCTGCCATATTTTTCAAAGCTCTCTTCGTCAGTGAAAACATATTCAGCACCAACAATGGATTTAATTTGCGATAGTATTTCCGTTGTGATTTGTTGCATCTATAAAAAATTAAAATAATCCGTATAATGTACTATCTACTTTACTAATAATATGGCCTAAATCTTCTTCAGACTCGCCAAATTTATTTTTATCACAATCTATTACTAACAATGGACCTTCTGTATAATTTTCAATCCATTTATTGTAATATTCATTCAGTCTTTTTAAATAATCTAAACGAATGTTCTCTTCGTACTCTCTTCCTCTTTTTTGAATTTGAGAGACCAATGTTGGAACAGATGCTTTTAAATAGATCAATAAATCTGGTGGTTGAACCATGGATTGAATGGTTTTAAAAAAGCCAAAATAATTATCAAAATCACGCTTACTCATTAAACCCATTTCGTGTAAGTTAGGCGCAAAAATATTCGCATCTTCATAGATAGTTCTATCTTGAATGATGGTTTCCGTACCTTGTTGTATTTCTAAAATTTGGTTCAATCTACCATGTAAAAAGTAGATCTGCAAGTTGAAGCTCCATCTTGGCATATCATCATAGAAGTCCATTAGATAAGGGTTATGGTCCACATCTTCAAATTGAGGGATCCAACGATAGTGCTTGCTCAACAACTCAGTCAATGTTGTTTTACCAACACCAATATTGCCTGCGATTGCTACGTGTTTCGGTTTTTTAGTTGTTGCTTTTGCCATAATCTTATGCGTGAAGTTAAATTAATATGTATTGATTTTATAGGTATTCCATGCCTACCGCTTTTCTTACAGTGGTCAAAGTTGCAGAGGCGCTTGCTCTTGCCTTGTCTGCACCTTGATGTATGATTTTTAAAAGTAGCGCTTTATTGTTTTGTAAGTCAGTTGCTTTATTACGAATTGGGTTGATGAATTGAACCATGTCTTCGGCCAATTGTTTTTTCATATCACCATATCGAATAATGCAATTACCATCTGAACTATTGTTAAAGTCATCCTCAAATTTTTGTACAGTGTCTGTTGCACTCACTAAACTCATTAGGGTAAATAAGTTTTGAATATAATCTGGTTTTACGGAATTAGGTGTTAAAGGTCCTTGATCCGTTTTTGCTTTCATTACTTTTTTTCGAATCATTTCATCTTCATCTGCTAAAAATAAAGTGGTCATTTGATTTTCGCTCTTGCTCATTTTGCCGTTACCATCTAAGCCCATGATTTTAACCAATTCACTGTTGTAATTAAAGGCATAAGGCAGCGGGAAGGTCTCTCCATAGCGGTGGTTGAACCTTTCGGCAAAATTTCTCGCCATTTCTAGGTTTTGCTCTTGGTCTTTTCCAACCGGTACTTTTACTGCGCGATGAATTAAAATATCAGCAGCTTGTAAAACAGGATAAGTCAACAAACCTGCATTCACATTTTCAGGTTGCATCCTTACTTTATCTTTAAATGTAGTGGTCTTTTCTAATTCACCTTTATAGGCCAACATATTTAAATACAAATACAATTCTGCAATTTCTGGCACATCACTTTGTACATATAAAGACACTTTTTCTGGATCCAATCCACAAGCAATATTTTCTGCGACAACTCTTAGCACACTTTCTTGTAAAGTTTTTGTGTCAGGATGGGTCGTTAAGCTATGCCAATTGGCTACAAAAAAATAGCAATTGAATTCATCTTGCATGCGGACATAATTGCGCATGGCACCAAAATAATTTCCTAGATGTAAGAACCCGGTAGGCCTTATTCCACTCAATACAATTTCCTTTTCCATAGCTGTGCGAAGATAATGAATCACAATCCCATTTTTTGCCATCTTTTTGGGATATTTGTCCCGAATCTAAAAAAAATCGCTTGAGCCTAGCTACGCTTTTATCCAGTCCCATTGAATACCTAAAGGGTGTAGGCCCTCAGAGGGCTGAATTGCTTAAAAAAGAGCTCAGTATCTATACTTTCGGCGATTTATTACATCATTTTCCACATAGGCATGTAGATAAGACCATTGTGACGCCTATCAGTCAGCTCACTCCCGAGATGGATTTCATCCAGGTTAAAGGGGTTTTATTGGGTTTGCATTCAATTGGAGAGAAGCGCTCAAAAAGGATGGTGGCACAGTTAAGAGATGAAACGGGTCTTTTGGAATTGGCCTGGTTTCAAGGAATCCAGTATGTTCAAAAGAATTTAGTGGAGGGTCAGACCTACCTTGTTTTTGGCAGGTTGGGCTTTTTTAATGGTAAACCTCAGATTGTGCATCCAGAAATTGAAGCTTTTGAACTGCATACGATGGCACAAAAATCATTGCTTGAGCCGGTCTATGGTTCCACAGAAAAATTAAAAGCAAGGGGATTGAACGGAAAACAAATTGGCAAACTAACTCAAGTCTTGTTTCAACAAATAAGTGAAAGGGATTTACCAGAAAATTTGCCTGTTCATATATTAGTAGATAGAATGGGCAGATGGGAGGCTTATAGACAGATCCATTTTCCATCTAGTCAAGTAAAATATAAACAAGCATTGTCTCGATTGATTTTTGAAGAATTATTCATTGCGCAAATTAGATTGAATTTAATTAAAATAGATCGGCATAAAAATAGCAAAGGGCAGGTGTTTGAAAAAGTAGGGGATTATTTTAATACTTTTTATAACAATTATTTACCCTTTGAATTAACAGGTGCCCAAAAAAGAGTAATTAAAGAAATTAGAGTGGATGTGGCAAAAGGTTTTCAGATGAATCGCTTGTTACAAGGGGATGTTGGCAGTGGTAAAACAATGATTGCATTAATGGCGATGCTCATTGCTGCAGACAATGGATTTCAGAGTTGTTTAATGGCCCCTACCGAAATTTTAGCACAACAACATTATAGTAGTTTAACAGAGCTCTTGAAGGCAATGCCTGTCGAAGTGGCTATTTTAACTGGCAGCACCAAAGCTGCAGAGCGCAGAAGAATTTTAAAAGGTTTAGCAGATGATACGATTCATTTTGTGGTAGGTACGCATGCACTCATTGAGGATCCAGTTCAATTTAAAAAATTAGGATTGGCTGTGATTGATGAACAACATCGATTTGGTGTGGAACAAAGATCAAAGCTTTGGAAAAAAGCATCCATCCCGCCACATGTGTTGGTGATGACCGCAACACCCATCCCAAGAACCTTAGCCATGACGGCTTATGGCGATTTGGATTATAGCATCATGGATGAATTACCACCAGGAAGAATGCCTATTAAAACAGTTCATCGCTATGAAACATCGCGCGCAAGTGTGATGGATTTTGTAAAATCAGAAATACAAAAAGGACGACAAGCTTATTATGTTTATCCATTGATTGAGGAAAGTGAAAAGTTGAGTTATGAGGATTTAATGCAGGGCTATGAACAAGTTAAAAGTTATTTTCCTGAACCAAATTATAAAATCAGCATGGTCCACGGGAAAATGCACAATGATTTAAAATCGGAGAACATGAATCGTTTTAAATCAGGGGATACGCAAATATTGGTGGGCACAACAGTGATCGAGGTGGGCGTGAATGTACCCAATGCATCGGTGATGGTGATAGAGAGTGCAGAAAAATTTGGATTATCACAATTGCATCAGTTAAGAGGCAGGGTAGGTAGAGGTTCGGAACAGAGTTATTGTATTTTATTGAGTAGCGTAAAGGCAAGTCGAGAAGCGAGAGAAAGATTAAAAATCATGTGCAATACCACAGATGGTTTTGTGATAGCAGAAAAAGATTTAGAAATTAGGGGGCCTGGAGATATAGATGGCACAAGACAAAGCGGTGCATTGAATTTTAAATTGGCAAGTTTGATCAATGATCGACCTGCAATGGAAATAGCCAAAGAAGCAGCTGTAGCAATCTGTGAAAAAGATCCCAATTTGTCCATGCCAGAACACTTGGTGATTCGCAGCTTTTTACAGACCCAAAAAACCAAAATTGGCTGGGGTAAGATTGCCTAAGCCCATCAATTTTAAGTATCTTGCTTCCAAGAAGCCACCATCTGGGAGGCATTATGATACATTCAAATATTTAGTATGAAATACGATCCACTTGACCCAACCCTATTTATACAAAACAGAAAGCGTTTTGTAAGTCAAATGCAAAAAAATAGCATCGCTGTTTTTGTAAGTAACGATGAGTTCCCAAGTAATGGAGATGCATTGCATGGCTTTGTACAAAATTCAGATTTATTTTGGTTATCCGGTATTGAGCAAGAAGGTACCATGGTGGTGTTGTTTCCAGACAATCCAGATCCTAAGTATAGAGAGGTATTGGTCTTGGTTCGTCCACAAGAGTTAAAAGAAATTTGGGATGGCAAAAGATTAAGAGCGCATGAAGCCACTGCTATTTCAGGTATGAAAACCATTGTATGGGTAGATAGTATTGACGCGATGTTACAAACCTGGATACATTTAGCCGATGCGATTTATTTAGACTCCAACGAGAACGATCGTAAAAATAATTTAGTAAGAACAAATGAATATCGATTTATAGACGAGATGCAATCTCGTTATCCACTACATCAATATTTACGCGCGGCTAAAGTTATGAAAGCCTTGAGGGCCATCAAAACAAAGCAAGAAGTAGTGGTGATTCAAAAAGCCATTGATATTACTGAGTCTGCTTTTAGAAGGTTATTGCAATTCATACAACCAGGTGTCAATGAGTGTGAGGTTGAAGCAGAAATTTACCATGAATTTTTAAGACAAAAAGCAACTGGGGTAGCTTACCATAGTATTTTAGCAAGTGGTGATAATGCAAGAACCTTGCATTATACAAGTAATAATAATGTATGTAAAGACGGAGAATTAATCTTGATGGATTTTGGAGCGGCCTATGGAGGATACAATGCAGATTTAACAAGAACGGTTCCTGTGAATGGTAAATTTACCAAGCGTCAAAAGGAAGTGTACAATGCTTGTTTGCATTTACATGATTATGCAAAATCAATTTTAAAGCCAGG
>JBILAW010000117.1:0-5390 GCA_044354025.1 Sediminibacterium sp. | reverse complement strand
AATCTATTAGCACCTGTTGTGAGAGGTAGAAAAGGGCATTATAGAGAATTGTTTGAAGAGATTAGAAAAAAAGGTTTCGTAAAAGCAAGGGTGGATGGAGAGATCATTGAACTAAGACCAAAATTTCAAGTAGATCGTTATAAGATTCATGATATCGAAATTGTGGTGGATCGCATTCCGGTGAACGAGGCCATGAAAACCAGACTAGCAGATAGTGTACAGCAGAGTTTAAAAATGGGTAAGGATTTATTATTTGTTTTAGAAGAGGGGAAAGAAAAAATTGTGCAGTATTCAAAACAATTAATGTGTATCGATACTGGCTTAAGTTACGAGACACCTTCTCCTAATAGTTTTTCTTTTAATTCACCATATGGTGCATGTCCTACCTGTAAGGGATTGGGTAATGTCTATGCAATCGATATGGATTTGTTAATTCCCGATACAAGCTTAAGTGTCAATGCTGGAGGGATTGCCCCATTAGGAGAAGCTAGAGAAGCGAGTGTATTTAAACAAGCAAAACAATTTGCAAGAAAATACAAAATCAGTTTAGATAAGGCAATTAAAGATTTACCTAAAGACCAATTGAATTTACTTTTATTTGGTGATAAAAATATTACCAACAATTTAGGACTAGACTTAAATGATGAAAATATACCTGACACCTATACTGGTAGTTATGAAGGGATTGTGTCGATGTTAAAAAGGTGGTTTACTTCTTCCCAAAGTACCGATGTTTTAAAAGGATGGGTGGAGCAGTTCATGCAACTCAATACATGTGCTGATTGTAATGGTGCAAGGTTAAAAAAAGAAAGTCTTTGGTTTAAAGTGAATGAACTCAATATTGCGGCATTGAATGAAATGCATTTAAACGATTTGCAACAATGGTTTTTAGACTTGCCTAAAAAATTAGATAAAAAGGATACGCTCATTGCAACAGGTATATTAAAAGAGATCAATGATCGAATTGAATTTTTGATGAATGTGGGCTTGTCTTATTTGTCATTAAGCAGACCTTCCAAATCATTGAGTGGTGGAGAGTCACAACGTATTCGTTTAGCAACTCAAATAGGTTCTCAATTGCAAGGCATCACGTATATATTAGATGAGCCTTCCATTGGTTTACATCAAAGAGATAATCAGCGATTAATTGTGGCACTCAAACAATTAAGAGATATTGGCAATACAGTATTGGTTGTGGAGCACGATAAGGATATCATGATGGCATCGGACTATTTAGTGGATATTGGTCCTAGAGCGGGTATTCACGGAGGTCATGTGGTAGCTGCAGGTACACCAGCTTCTTTTTTGAAATTAAAATCGGATACTGCATTGTATTTAGCAGGTAAAAAATCAATCGATGTGCCCACAGAACGTAGAAAAGGCAATGGTCAATTTATTGAAATAAAAGGGGCTACAGGTAACACATTAAAGAAAGTGCATGCCAGTTTTCCTTTAGGTACTTTAACATTGGTGACTGGTGTGAGTGGATCTGGCAAGTCGACCTTGATCAATGAAACTTTATATCCTATCTTATCCCAATTCTGTTATCATAGTAAGACCAAGCCAATGCCTTATGCATCGGTAACTGGGATAGAAAATATTGATAAAGTGATTGAGATTGACCAATCCCCAATTGGAAGAACTCCAAGAAGTAATCCTGCCACTTACTGCGGATTCTTTACTGATATTAGAACTTTATTTGCTGCAGTGCCAGAAGCTAAGATCAGAGGCTATCTAGCAGGTCGTTTTTCTTTCAATGTAAAAGGTGGAAGATGTGAAGTATGTGAAGGTGGAGGAATGCGTGTGATTGAAATGAATTTCTTGCCAGATGTGTATGTGCATTGTGAAAAATGCGCGGGCAAAAGATACAATAGGGAAACTTTAGAAATTAGATACAAAGGCAAATCCATTAGTGATGTGTTGAACATGACGGTCGAAGAAGCTTGTGAATTTTTCCAAGCCGTACCTTTTATTTATAGAAAAGTAAAAGTCTTACAAGAAGTTGGATTAGGCTATATCACATTAGGGCAATCATCGGTGACATTGAGTGGAGGAGAGGCGCAAAGAATTAAATTAGCCACTGAATTAGGGAAAAAAGATACGGGTAAAACTTTTTATATTTTAGATGAACCAACCACTGGTTTACATTTTCAAGACATTCAATTATTAATGGGCGTATTAAATCGTTTGGTGGATAGAGGCAATACGGTACTCGTGATTGAGCACAATATGGATGTGATTAAAATGGCGGATCATATTATTGATATGGGGCCAGAAGGTGGATCTGCTGGTGGATTGGTGCAATTTGTGGGTACGCCAGAACAAATGATTAAAAAATCCACCACACATACGGCTAAATTTTTAGCCATTGAAATGCAGTAACTCAAATAATTACTTAAATAATTACTTCATTAAGAAAGTAAATCTGATGATGATAGCTTGGTAAGCGTAATTTTATTTTCTGATCATTGGAATATGCTCAATCGCATCTTCATAATACATCTCTCCAGCTTGCTCCCATCCTAGTTCTCCGTAAAATTTTTTGAGGTACAATTGCGCGCCAATTTTAATAGGGTGTTTGCCAAATAATCTTTCACATTCCGCAATGGAAAATTGCATGAGCGCTTTACCTACTCCAATACCTCTATGTCTTGGTGATCCAACTACGCGTCCAATGCTTTGGTAACCTGGGTAGCTTTGGTCTATATTAAATAATCGAGTTGTGGCAATGAGTTCTCCGTTCAGCCATCCCATGGTATGGTAGGCTATTTGGTCGTTGTTATCCATGTCTAAAAAAACACAGTTTTGTTCTACTACAAAGACCTCGCTTCTTAATCTTAACATGGCATAAAGTTCATCTACAGTAAGTTCTGAGAAATGCTTGGTGCTCCATTCTATGGTTGTATTCATTGACATAGTAACAAATTTAAGGTTTTGATCAAACTCTTTTATGAAGTCTTTTCATTGATTATTCAAAAAGGTGATCATTGTCTCTGACCAATTTCAAAGTCATACGAATATGTAAGATGCCTACTGCCCCAATCACAAAAAGGAAATAAGATGCAAGGCGCAAGGCCTTTAGTACAAATTGGCTATTCATTTCTGGAGGTAGGCCAGATTGTTGTGTCAAAAATTCATCAATAAATTTGATCAAAATGACATCATTAGAAAGCAAGATGCTCACCGCATTTAAAAAGATCAAACAAAACATCAACAAGCTCACATAAGCGTTGACTTTGATCCAGTCTTTTAGTTTAGTCGTTTGAATTTGCTCTCTTTCAATCCCTAATTTTAAAAACTTAAAACTAGTGAAACTATAAATCACAATACAAGCCATTGCAAATACTAGGATCAATGCACTTGGATTGGCTAATGCAGAAATCAATAAAATACTATCCATGAAACCAAAAAACAATGCAATAGGAAGTAGTATATAAGATAATACAAGGTATAATTTCGAAGGTTGTTGCATGGGTCTACTTTAAATTTAGTTTGATATGCAATTCTTCAAATTGTTTAGCATCAATACTGCTTGGTGCATCTAGCATTACATCACGTCCACTATTGTTTTTAGGGAAAGCGATAAAGTCTCTAATACTTTCACTGCCACCTAATAAAGCACATAAACGATCAAAGCCAAATGCAATACCACCATGTGGCGGTGCACCATATTCGAACGCGCCTAATAAAAAGCCAAATTTATGTTGTGCTTCTTCTGGCGACATGCCTAAAGCAGCAAACATTTTTTCTTGTAGGGCTCTTTGGAAAATACGAATAGATCCTCCGCCAATTTCATTGCCATTTAAAACCATATCATAGGCGTTGGCTTTAATGCCTGCATATGGATGTTCTAAATATTTAGCGGCGTCTTTAATTTCTGGCGCATTATTGATCATGATATCAATATGATCGGGCTTAGGAGAAGTGAATGGATGGTGTCTAGCGACCCAACGGTTGCCTTCTTCGTCGTATTCAAATAATGGGAAATCCATGACCCATAATAATTTAAATTCATCCTCTTTTCTAAAGCCTAATTGCTTGCCTAATGCGAGTCTTAATTCACTAATCGCTTTACGCGTTCTTTCCTCAGCACCTGCAAGTATCAATATTAAATCGCCTGCTTTTGCATTCGCTGCTGCTGCAATGGCTTTTAATTTATCCTCGGAATAAAATTTATCTACACTGCTTTTGAAACTTCCATCTGCATTGCATTTAATGAATACCATGCCTTTCATACCTATTTGAGGACGCTTTACCCACTCCGTTAAATCATCAGTTTGCTTACGGGTAAACTCACTACAGCCAGGGGCAGCAATGGCCACCACCGTTTCTGCTTCATCAAATACTTTAAAATCAACGCCATTGATCAATGCTGCTTGATCTGCTTTATCAGAAAATACATGTGCTGGCTTTTTTAAATTACAAACCTCCATACCAAAACGAATATCTGGTTTGTCATTTCCATATTGCCACATCGCATCCTCCCAAGTCATTCTTTGAACAGTCTCGGTGTAATCTATATTTTTAACGTCCTTAAAAATGCTCTTAATTAAACCTTCGAACATATTTAAAATATCTTCTTGTTCTACGAAACTCATCTCGCAGTCAATCTGTGTAAATTCTGGTTGACGATCGGCTCTTAAATCCTCGTCTCTAAAACATTTTACAATTTGGTAGTAACGGTCATAGCCACTTACCATCAATAATTGCTTAAAGGTTTGCGGAGACTGGGGTAGGGCATAAAATTCACCTGGGTTCATTCTACTAGGCACCACAAAATCACGCGCACCTTCTGGGGTAGACTTGATTAAAAATGGGGTTTCAATATCCATGAATCCTTTTTCATGTAAATAGTTTCTAGTAGCACGGTTCACACTATACCTTAATTCAATATTCTTTTTTATGGCGTTTCTTCTTAAGTCCAAGAAACGGTATTTCATTCTTATATCATCTCCACCATCCGTATCATCTTGAATGGTGAATGGAGGGACAATAGATGCATTTAATATAGTAAACTCAGTTACCTCAATTTCAATTTCACCAGTTGGGATATTCGCATTCTTACTTGAACGTTCAATGACTTTCCCTTTTGCTTGAATGACAAACTCACGACCAAGTGGAGCCGCATCCAATTGTGCCTGCAATGCCTCCCCTAATAAAAGTTGTGTAATCCCATAACGGTCTCTAAGGTCCACAAAATTGATGGCACCAAATTTACGAATGGTTTGTACCCAACCAGCAAGGGTAACTTCCTGACCTACAAATTGAATATTTAACTGACCACAATGGTGCGTACGATACATAGATTGCTATTATAATGAATGGTCTGCAAATATAGCCCAAATCCTATAAATTACCGATCTTTGGCCCATGAGCGAAACAAGTATATC
>JBILAW010000020.1:0-17967 GCA_044354025.1 Sediminibacterium sp. | reverse complement strand
CTATAAATCATACTATGAGCTACGAATTAGTCGGCAAATTGATTGCCAAATACGAGACAATACAAAGAAAAGAGACGTTTAAAACAAGAGAATTTGTGATTGAGAAGTCAGAAGACATCAATGGCAAAACCATCACGAATTACGTAAAATTTCAATGTGTTCAAGACAGAACTGCCATGCCTGACCGATTCAATATCGGGGATACGGTGAAAGTCCTCTTTAATATCAAGGGTTCTAAGTGGAACAAGGACGGAAAAGACAATTATATCACCAATTTAGATGCTTGGAGAATGGAAGCAGTTGCCCTTGGTGGTAATGTGGCTCCTTCTGATGCTGGCGCCTATTTTGATATGCCTGCTGGGGATCCAGCTGAGGGCAGCGATGACTTGCCTTTCTAGAATAGTATAGACATATATAAAGTCTCAAGCATTTTTTTAGGATAAACACCTAACCCCTATGCAAACAAAGATACAATTAAGAATTACGCCAGCCGACGCAGCCAATGCGTCGGTTTTATTAGCAGCTATAGCGCAAGCGCTTGGCAAATCCATTAGCCAGGTCAATGGCTATCATATTTTGAAGCAATCTATTGACGCCAGAAGCCGTCAACAAGTATGGATGAACTTAACGCTTCAGGTTTTTATAGAGGAGCCTATTTCCGATCGAGACATCGAACCCTTTCTTTTCCCTATCCTTCCAAAAAATGCGAAAGAAGTCCATATTATTGGCGCTGGACCTGCAGGCTTATTCGCAGCCTTGGAATGCATTCAATTAGGCTTAAGACCAATTGTCTTAGAAAGGGGTAAAGATGTGCGTTCTAGACGTAGGGACTTAGCAAAATTAAATAAGGAAGGGATTGTGGATCCTGAAAGTAATTATTGCTATGGTGAAGGAGGTGCAGGGACTTATAGCGATGGTAAATTATATACCAGAAGCAACAAAAGAGGCAGTATCGAAAAAATCTTACGCCTATTTTATCAGTTTGGTGCAGATGAAACAGTTTTATATCAAGCCCATCCACATATTGGTACCAATAAACTACCTCAAATTATCACCGCCATGCGCCTGCAAATTGAAGCAGCTGGTGGGCAGGTATTGTTTGAAAAAAAATTGGTTGATTTTGATATTGAAAATGGCAGTATCCGTCGTATTCATTGTGCAGATGGTTCCGAATATCAAGTGGAAGCCATTTTATTAGCAACAGGTCATTCGGCTCGAGATATTTTTGAACTGTTTTATAAAAAGCAAGTGCTGATTGAATCAAAACCTTTTGCTTTAGGGGTGCGCGTGGAGCATCCACAAAATATAATTGATCAGATTCAATACCATTGCTTGACAAGAGACCCCCACCTTCCTCCGGCAGCATATAGCTTGGTGGAGCAAGTGAATGATCGCGGTGTATTTAGTTTTTGTATGTGTCCAGGTGGCATCATTGCACCTGCAGCCACTGCACCTGGAGAAATTGTGGTGAATGGATGGAGCCCGAGTAAAAGAAATAATCCATACGCCAATAGTGGCATGGTGGTACAAATAGATTTGCCTACAGCTGCACAGTTTTTAAAGCAGGCTACTAAAAAAGATGTGGATTTAAATCATCCGCTTATATTATTGGAGTTTCAACAATATGTAGAACATCAAGCATTTAAAAGTGGTGGCGGATTACAAGTGGCCCCTGCTGCAAGACTGGTAGATTTTTGTACGCATAAATTATCCAGTGATTTGCCTGATGCAAGTTATTTACCGGGCTTACACGCCGCTGACTTAAGTGATGTGTTACCAAAATTTGTGCACGAAACTTTACAAAATGGATTCATGGCATTTGGTAAAAAGATGAAAGGCTATTATACCAACGATGCCATTGTGGTGGCAACAGAAAGTAGAACCTCTTCGCCAGTTAGGATCCCTAGAGATGCAGAAAGTTTTCAGCATCCTCAAATTAAAAATTTATATCCATGTGGCGAGGGCGCAGGCTACGCAGGCGGAATCGTAAGCGCCGCAATGGATGGCCAGAAACTAGCACAAAGCATTGCGGCGCAATTGAAATAAAGTAGGATGACTCTAATCCCCTAAAAAAAGTATTCAAATATTGATTAATCTTCTGGCTTGTCTTTTTTACTAATCAACAATCCATCTTGAATTAATTTATTTTGTTTAAAGGAAGCCAATTCTTTAAACAAGTTCCCATTGGCATCTCTTGTTAAAATGAGTTGAGGCTTACCTGCATTCACCCAAGCAGTAAACCAAAAATCGGCAATCATATTGGCTGATGCAATCAATTGAACATTCACTGTATTGCCTAAGGCTTTTGCATAGGCTTCTGCAAATGGCTTTGTATAAGATTTCACTTCTTTACCATAACGCATTTGATTGCGGTACTTGGTCTCGGGCGTAAATTGCTTGGTAACTTCTGTTTCAATAGCCAACATTTGTGGCACCAATAGATGTGCTTTACGAATATCTATCCAAAGCGCTTGAGCAGGATTTTTCACATACTTTGCTTGATGCGGATTGTACAACATAAACTGATCTAAATTAATTTCAGGAATAAAAGTCTCCCACAAAGAGTGCAATCCTTTTTGTCCCGTTAATTGTCCATCATAGTTCATGGTGGTATGCAAAGGCACATGCAAATCTGCCACATAATGCCCTAAGTCAGCTGCATAAAATAAAATACTGTCTTTATTTTTAGATTTAAACGCCGCAGTTAAATTATCTAATTGCACTATC
Source organism: Sediminibacterium sp. (assembly GCA_044354025.1). Lineage (GTDB taxonomy): Bacteria > Bacteroidota > Bacteroidia > Chitinophagales > Chitinophagaceae > Sediminibacterium. Next base: position 15,240 of record JBILAW010000020.1, on the reverse strand, counting down.
GCGTTATAAGGACCCCATCCCCATTTGATTAAACTATCCTTACCATATTTTTTTACAGCAGCATCCCATTCAAATGGCATTTCATTTGCTGCATTTGGACCATAGGCTTCTAAATCTATAAAGTGTTTTGTGTCTTCTGTTTTATCCTTGTTTCTTCTGATATCCGGACGCGGTGCATTTGCCACTAAATTGTCCATATCCGAATAGAAATAACTACGCATTGGTTCAGGTAAATTATAGATCGCAATTTGGTGGATCGTACGGTGTACTAAGAATCCCCAACTAGAAAACCCAACCAAGGCCACCAATAAAAAAACATTGAACACCGATTTTTTTGAGCACATAATCTAAATATTTAGACAAATATAACCCAATATCCCGAGCATATATTCGCTTAACTCCCCCATTTGTCCGTTCGTAATAAATGAGGCCCCGGAATTTCTAAAATCAATATAACTTTACATCAAATTCAATTACATGGAGCCATTATTAAGTTTATCCCATTTGGTGAAACATTATGCCACTCAAAAAGCGGTGGATGATATTAGTTTCGACATTCAAAAAGGCAGCATTTTTGGTCTACTCGGGCCAAATGGTGCAGGTAAAACAACCTTACTAAGAATGATCACGGGCATCTTTTACCCAGATGGCGGAACCATTCAATTAGATGGCAAACATTTTGACCCATTATTAGATATCCGTGAGATTGGTTATATGCCCGAAGAACGAGGCCTTTATAAAAAGATGAAGATTGGAGAACAAGCTTTGTACTTGGCACAACTAAGAGGTTTATCCAAAGCAGATGCGATGGAAAAAATCAAATATTGGTTCGAGAAATTTGAAATGCAAAGCTGGTGGAATAAAAAAGTAGAAGATTTAAGTAAAGGGATGAGCCAGAAATTACAATTTGTCATTACGGTGTTGCATGAGCCTAAATTAATTATTTTAGACGAACCATTTAGCGGGTTGGATCCATTGAACGCCAACTTAATTAAGGATGAAATTTATAATTTAGCAAAAAAAGGTTCGACGATTATCTTTAGTACCCATCGTATGGAACAGGTAGAAGAAATTTGTGATCATATTGTACTTGTAAACTTAGGAAAGAAGATTTTAGACGGTACAGTGGCTGATATCAAGCAACAATATAAAGAATACATTTTTGCCATTGAAACAAATCATCCAGAATTGATCAAAGACAATGCCCTATTTAGTATTATCGACAAAGCAGATAAAAATCCTAATAAAATTTTGGTTAAACTAAGCAATGCTGTTGCATCGAATGAAGTTTTAAAATACTTAATTGAGCAAAACATTCCAATTATTAGTTACAATGAAGTGCTACCAAGCTTAAACGATATTTTCATACAATTAGTAGAAGATACCCACGCAAAAGCAAGGGCATTTCAAAACATTTAAATACCATCCACTTAGATTATTAAAAAATAACTTAGTTCATACTCAAAAAATATTTTATGCATAAGATTTGGATCATCATACAAAGAGAATACACCAGCAGGGTAAAAAATAAACGTTTTTTATTGGTGACTTTCTTAGTGCCCTTATTAATGGTAGGATTGATTGTAGGATCTGCCTATTTTTCATTTAAAGGCACCGAAGAACGTAAAATTGCAGTGGTAGATCCAAATGGCTTTTTTAAGGATAAACTAAAAAACAGCAATCAATTAAAATTTGAATTCTCTAATGATGTGGACACAAGTAATTATCAAGCAAAAGGCTATACCGATATTTTACTTATGCCCTTATTTGAAGGAGACAATAAAGCAGATTATATCTTAAGGTCTAAAAAATCGATGGGTTTTAATTTACAAGAAACCATTAGCAGAAAAATTAATGCAGCCATTGAAGACCGAATGTTAGAAAAAGCAGGTATCCAACAAAGCATCTTAGATTCAATTCATCAATCTGCACAAATAGCAGAATTAAAGGCCTATGAAGATGAGGGTAAAAAAAGTAAAGAAAGCAATGCAGGCTTAGCCATGGCCATAGGATACGCGAGTGGTCTACTCATTTATATTACCATGTTTATATATGGTACCATGGTATTGCGTGGGGTGATGGAAGAAAAAACAAATCGAATTGCCGAAGTAATTGTAAGCAGTGTAAAACCATTTGAATTGATGCTTGGTAAAATTATTGGCATTGGCGCAGTTGGTTTAACGCAGTTTTTAATGTGGATTATTGTGGTTGTGACATTGACTGGCGTTGGAATGGGTTTATTGCCAGATGATATGCAAAGTCAATTGCAACAATTACAACAATCTGGTGGACAAATGGGTGCGGCAGGAATGGCACAGGCAAGTGAATCTGCAAAAAATATTTATGCATTCCAACATGTTTTATCTACCACCAATTGGCCATTGATTATTGGACTCTTCTTATTTTACTTCTTAGGTGGCTTCTTGTTTTATGCTGCTTTATTTGCAGCTGTTGGTAGCGTGGTGAACGAAGACCCGCAGGATGCACAAAGTTTAATGTTCCCTATTACCATGCCAATTATCTTCTCTTATATTATTACCAATGTAGTGATACAGAATCCAAACACGCCGATGGCTTTTTGGGCTAGTGTGATTCCATTTAGTTCACCGATGGTGATGATGGCAAGAGTTTCCTATGGCGTGCCATCCACTGTACCTTATTGGGAACTAGCACTGAGTATGGTTACATTGATTGGTGGATTCTTATTAACTACTTGGTTAAGTGCTAAGATTTATAGAACCGGCATTTTAATGTATGGTAAAAAAGTCACCTGGAAGGAAATGATCAAATGGGCATTCGCAAAATCGTAGATTTTGAAAAATAGTTTACTATTTTGAAAAATGTGATTTTGTGAAATATTTTATAGTGCGATTCTTATGTTCACCCCTGCCCTTGTATTAGTTATAGGAGGTGCGGATGAAATATACGGTGTCGCTTTTCTTTGATCAAAGAAGAATCTCAAATTGATCTTACTATTTAATACATAGTCTACTGAAGGCTGCAATGTAATTTCCTTTTGTCCTCCAGTACCATAGGCATTGGTTTGATCCAATCTGCTATTGCTATTGTATACGTCTCGCACAGCTACATCCAACCTAAAAGTTAAGTCATTGGCTAATTTATTATTATTCAAGCCTGGGATATTGAATGGTAGTTTTAAACCTCTTTTACGGAAGCTTGTTCCTACCACCCACTCCGTACTATTGTTTTCACTCAATTGATAGTCTACTAAACTTAAAGCCAATAGTCGGCTCTTCTTGTATTCGAAACGGATAGACCATTGTGTAACTGTTGTAACATTCAATCCAATCAATGGTTCCATTCTTTCACTGATAGTCACATTTGGAATTAAAAAATAGGGGACATAATTACCACTTACTGGATCCAAGAAAGAGGGCGCACTTAAACGACTCCTATCTGCATACAATAATGAACTATTAAAACTATTCATGGATAAGCTACCATTGTATCCATGCGTCAATGAGATATTGGAAAATAAATTAGACAGGCCAGGTATATTCGATAGTCCATTGTACAATAAATTCCAGTTTGGCATAGGTAACATACCCGAGAATGGATTGGAACGTATACTTGAATTATCTTGATTGAGTAAGGCTACTTTTTGGGGATCCTTCCCTGTGTAAGCGGCAATAAATGAAGGAATCAATACATCCTGCGCATACTTGCCATATCCAATTGCATATCCATTAGGATCATTTTTTTGATCCCAATAAGGATTCAAAGAAGCTACCCTATTAGAAATAGTTGTTCTATATTTTTGGAATTGAATAAACTGTGTAGAAATCATATTTGGATCATGATTGTCAAAGAAAGTTCTTAAAGCAACATAACTAATATTGAATCCCCCTGCCGATAAGGGATTGTTATGTGTACGATAGCCATTCATGTTTGCAGTTGTATCCTTAAAGAATTCAGAATATTCCTTTGTAAATGTTTTATCAAACTTTAAGTCAATGATCAAAGTTTTAATTGGCTCAATCATGACCCTGGCACTCAATCTTTGGTCAAAACCTTGACGGAATAATAGGTTAAAATTGGCATCCTTAGTGATCAAGTCTTTTCGTTCTAGTGCATTCAGCCAATTACTATCTGGCTGCTTACCCATGGCATAGTCAAAGCCAGGTGCAAGTCCATCAAAGTCCTTATCTATAAACTGCACCCCAGACATAAAGCCTGGTAAACGACTATTATAATTTTCTGAATAATCCAAGGATGCATTTTGAACCATTGTCAATAACCCAACTAGCGACTTAATTGGTTTAGATATATTCAATACTTCATTTGCTTTAAGCACCCTCCACGCAATGCGTTCCTGCTTCCTTGCCTCCTTCCATATTTTAAATGCCGAATCTCTTGCCTTGCCTGTTAGTCCATTTAATGCATCTTGCTTTTTAATGACTAATTGATTCGTTAAAGGATTAGATTGACTTGGAGTAGGCATAGCATTAGATAATGCAGATCGAATGAATTTAGATTTATTGTAAAAACTATTGAAATTAAATTGAGCGTTCACTTGATGCGAAAGGGTATTCTCAATGGTATTACCAAGTGATGTAAACAATCTGCTTGCACCTATCCAATTATAATTGGTGGATACATTATAACTTGCCAATATCCAATCCGTCAATGGAAATTTACTGGTTGGTAAATCATAACGTATTGTAAAACGCTGATTGTACAAAGTATTACGTCCCCCTCTAATCAACATCCTTGTTAAAGAATCTTTTTTCTCTTTTGTATCAATACGTCCATCTGGCTCATCTATTCTAGAAGTCAAATTTGATATCATGTCTAAACTCATTGATCTTGTGAGCGGCCAACGAAGATTAAAGATGCGTCCCATGGTAAAATATTTATCATAAGTCGTCTCTACTTTTTCTGTTGTACCATCAAATGAATTCACTATCCTAGGTGTATACTCTCCAAATTGACGATCAAATATGGTGCGATAACTAATTAAACTAGGGGCAGGAGAAAAATTAAAATCTTTTACCAAAGACAACCAAGTCGACTTCGATTTAATCAGTTTCGAAAATGGCTGATACGATTTTCCTGTATTATTAAATGTATAACCAATTGAACCACGATGTTTTACCACCTGATTCATTTCAATTAATGGGCTAGTTTGTTGAAGTTGCGAATAGGAATAACTAAAATCTAAATTACTAATACTCAACATCGTATTTCTTTTCCCAGGCATGATCCTTACATTGGTGAAATTCAAGGTCTTGATTGTACTTTCATCAATGGAGGCTCTTTTGATTGAATCTCTCTTAGAAGCGTCTGCATTTTTAATTTTATCTTCATAAAGAATGTCTTTATCAAAAGGATCAAACTCCGGATTTTCTTGTGTTTTATTGATACCAGCAAAAACAGGTAATGAAATCTTGACTTGCTTAGGTAATAATTTTCCTGCATCAATATTAGTGGCAATATCCAACTGGGTAAACCCTGTTTTTGCACGCTCATTCATTCTTTGTTCAATGCTACCAAATCCGGTCGTTCTATTGTTGACAGACACTGCTACTGTTCCTAAATCTGCCATAACTACATCCATGCGACCCAATGCCGCCCAGGATCCTCTTTCATCTAAGTTGGAGAGTCTTAATTCATTTGCCCAAACTTCGGCATCTATATAAGTCTGACTAGATGTATTTTCAAAAGCAATTAAAATGCCGCGCACTTCTCCTAAATTTGGATTTCCCATCACCGAATAAGTATGGTTATTGTCTTGAGTCCTTTCAAACTTTTCATTGAAATTAAAATTTAGATTATCTCTTTCAATTTTAAGTTTAACCAAATCAATTAAATTCAAATTCATCTCATTCTCCAAAGGCCATACGTCTCGGACTTCTGAAATAGCATAAGTTTTTCGTTTAGTCGTGGTTAATGGGATACGGATTTCATAAAAGTTATTTTGAAAATCCTGACCAATTCTAACTACTGCTGTAATCACGCCCTTCTCAACTACATCTAGCCGATTTTTATTTTCGGCATGCAAGAACATGGCTAGACTTCCGTAACGTCGAACATCTATATTCATGGTCTTAAAGACCCCTCTTGGGCTTTTATTTTTCTGCAATCTATTCAACTGAATACTTAATGCTTGTTCATTTTGCAATAAATTAACGCCGTTATTACTTAATAATTGCACACGTTCAATGCCAGGAGGTACCAAATAGTTCACAGGTGTTCTACTTCCATTTTCCTCCAAGCCCACCGCAATGGTATTCACCACGGCTGTATTATTTTCGGGGGTAATTAATTTGTACTCGCCTGAATTATCTACTTCATAAGTAAACTGCCTCCACTGGTTACGAACTAAATCAAGCCTAGCAAAACGAAGGGTGATTGAATCCTCAAAGCCTGTGAGGTACATTCTTAAAAAACGGATGGATTTGAAATCACGAATACCGCCTATTCTATTCGTGAAGGATTTAATTGGTACCCTAAATAAAAACCAGTTCTCAATAGATTTAGACCCATCCGCCAAAGTCACATTGACAGTTTTTGAATCTGTCACATAATTAGAGGTGCCCATCTTGTTATTTTGTAAATCAATCTCATATTCAAAATAAGCTTCTGTTTCATTTAAAGTATTATCTCTATTTAAATCTTCATTATCAGGCAATAAAGTGGCAGCACTACTAAATTGACTATTTCCTGCTATGGCTGAGTTGCCTTGAGGATTATTGAAAAATTTATACCTACTTAAAATATTTGCACCAGCAGCATCATAACTTGCATCACGATACCAAACATAGTTATCTGCAGAAGGATCTGTTTTAAATTTTTGCGCAATGGTACTATTCCCTATTTGATTAATCAAATAGGTTTTTTTAATAAGTTCATCCGCATCACCTAGTCCATCGAATCCAACATCCTGAAATTTCCTGTCCTCTGGATTATTACTAAACGCATTGGTGACTTGAATTGGATTCACTGGCACCCTTCCCCAGGTAGAGCTATCGATACTTGCAGGTATGGTAGGTGTTGGCATACCGTTTTCATAAAAACGTCTGCCGTCTTTTAAAATGTCTTCACTTACATTTCCTAGGTTTAAAACTAATTTACCTTTTGTTGCAGCAGATCTAATAAAAGGATCCTGCACCCAAAATTCAACATATTCTATGATGCCTGTTTCAAAATCCGTTTGATCCAAAGCACGCATGATACCTCCCCATTTGTCAGCAGGATTTTTGAATACTACTTTGTTGGGATCACTAGGATGAACGATTAAATCTTTATAATTGTAATTATACGGGCCTCTATCTTTTGGAAAATAACTTAAATCAAATGTTGGCAATTGTACATCTGTAATATTGGTTGTTCTTTGCGGAAACAATTCATTGGTAAATACCTGACGAATTCTTGGGTCACTTAATGCAAGCTCATTATTTGATAGTGGGTTATTAGAACTATTACGATCTTGTAAATTAGGCTCAATCGTGTACCAAGATAATCTTGCTCTGTTTTTATTGTAGTCAATGGAATCTACCAATGCCCCTTCTGGGAAACGATCCATAGGCGTGGATGCCAATGTCCAAGCATTGAATGGAAACCTTAAATCAATATTGGTTCTTGTGGCTTCAAAATCATCTAAATAAATCAACCCATCAGCCCCTTTACCAATTTGTTGCGCATGCCCTGGTTTTAAAATCGCAGCTTCTCCATATGCTATAATAGATGATTTTGCTTTAGTACTATAAAACGGGAGCTTATCCAAGAGTCTTGTTAAACCAGGTAGGTCTTTTTTATAATTGAAATCAAAACCATACATGGTATTTTTAATGGGGTCAGAACCAAAATTGGTCTTGGTAAAAAATGGTCGCTCATTTAAACGTGAAGTGGATAATCCAAAATTAAAATTCTTACTCGCTAAGTAATCAATCCTCAATGCCCTAAATCCACGTTCCTGAAATCCAAAACCTAAATTGTTTTCAAAAGAAACATTCACTGGAATATTAGAACTTAAAATACCAGGGTTGATGATTCTTACTGTACCAGATCCATAGTCAACAATATAATCAATCCCTTCTCTTAAAATTTGTCCGCCAGCACGCACACTCACAGAACCTTGTGGCACATTAAATGCGTTTAAACTAATCTCAGAACCTCCAGCACTACCTTTAACCTGCCCTTCCATCACAAAACGATTTAGGTTGGCATAGGTTTGTGCTTCTGCTTTGATATTGCGGTACAATTGATTGAAAATGTATTTTTTTGAAATTGAAGAATCAATTCCCTTAAATGCAATGTCTTGCAAGTCTTTACCAAAGGGCTCTAACAAAGGAAAAACAATCCTACCCATATTGGATAAGACCGTATAGCCTTCTACATAATCGAATAATCCATCTGGTTGTGGGTCATTGCGATTATTCAACTTGTCTAATTGTAAAATTTTAATCAGTGAAAGGCCTTCATTGGCTTTATTGGTAACTGGTAGGTATCTTTTTAGTCCAGCACTTGGTTCTTCATACAATACATTCAACTGAAAATCTTGTTGTTGAATAGCACCGAATAAATCCAATGAGTATACGTTTTTCATCATCAAATCCCAGATAGGTAAATCTGTTCTTTGCGTAGTTGCTTTCAATAATTTTAAATATAATATTTGTTGTACACCTTTATTTGGATCCAATGCAACGCCTTCGGAGAATTCACCCACCTGATACAATTTTCCATTGTAGGTATATTGAAAGGCTACTCCCAACACTTCATCTGCTTGAAGTGGAATATTTAAAGATAAGAAACCAACTTGTCCATTAAAAAAATATTCATTCTCAGTTAATTTTCTAGCAAAAGTTCTTTCATAATCTTCTGCAGACCTCAATCCTTCTTGCGCTAATACAGCAGAGACACCGGCTGGATTTCTTGAATTGGGGTTACTAATGATTTTTGTATATAATTTATTGGCACTGTTGTCTGGGAATGGATTATTAGGATTGCTTTCAAAAGTTTTTCTTTCAGATCTTAACACTGGTTCACCAATATCTGTTAAACCAACTACATCTCTTGCATTGGTTGTTTGACCATTGCGATTGGTTACCCAAACTTCGATACGCTTAATTTGAATTTGAGAATTAATCACCGGCAAGGTACTCATTGCCTTATTGTAATTATTTCTAAAATACTGTGCTAATAAAAAGTGTCTATTTTCTTCATAGTCGTCTAATCTTTTTTGGAATCGTTGCGTAGACGACCCACCCTGCAAGGCCATAGACTGACGCTGAGATTTTTGATTGGCAATTGCACCTGTGACAAATAATTTACCAAATTGTATTTGAGCCTTCACACCAAATAAATTTTGCGTACTTGGTATCAAAGTGCTTCTGGAAATATAATTGATATTACCTGCTTCGATAAACTTAACCACCTCATCCTTCTTGCCTGTATAATTTAATTTAATCTGATTGTCAAACCCAAGATTAGACAATGAATTTAAATTGATGGGGAACTTTAGCTTATCTCCAATACTTGCATTCAAACTTAAATTAGTATTGGCATCAAAATCAAATCCACCATTTCTTCTTGCGCGTTCAGGCAAGGTTGGATTCCTTACATTTTGTCCTTGATACCCTGCCCTAATATTAATTTCTCCAACAGGTTTGATATCAATTTTTAAATTCGTACCTGTCTTGCCAAATAAACGATCAAAATAACTATCAAAAACTTTTGTTTTAGGTCTTGTAATTTTTCGGTTTAACACGCCTAGTGAATTGGCACGCTGCATAAAATAAGCCTGCTCATCCTTACGTGTTTTTAATTTCCAGAACTCGTCAAAACTTAATGTCGAAGGAAAACGATTGTAACCAGCACCCAATTTCTCTGTAATATAATATTGCTTAGTTGCAGGATCATAATCTACTTTTCGTTTAAGTACACTTGAATCTCTAATATCAAAAGGATTATTACTTGGCTGTGATAAAAAATCAGCCCTTCTATCTGCAATTGGATACCTTAGTTTACCCACCAAAGTATCAGCAGTTTTTTTAATAATGGTATCTTTAAATGGCGCTATTAATTTGCTTGTATCTTGTGCATGACTCGTCTGCTTCATTAGAAGTAGAGCAAACAACAACATGAAAGAGTGAAAAAATCTCAAGAATAAAGCATTAAAGATGACTGATTAACAATTTTTAAGGGCTTGTTTAATCAAAATTTCTAGAGAAATATCTGCCCCCTCTGATTGTATCACCTTATCAATGGCTTTTTCTGCAATATTCTTTTGAATCCCTAATGAAACCAATGCTTGAATCGCGTCTTGATGCGGTGTGGACTTACTAAATGTGGAACCCCCTGATAACTGCATTGGCAATTTTGCCAATTTATCTTTTAACTCCAAGACCAAGCGCTCTGCAGATTTTTTGCCAATCCCCTTAATTTGTTCTAATTGATGTGCATCTCCTTGCACAATTGCTCGAATAATTTCGTCTGGTCGCATCCCTGATAACATCATCCTAGCTGTGCTTGCGCCAACACCAGATACACTTATGAGTTGCATAAAAAGTTCTTTTTCATCCTGCCCGAAAAATCCAAACAAAACCTGGGAATTTTCAGTTAAATGTAAATAGGTATGGAGCAACCCCTTCTCTTTACCAGAGATAGATTCATAGGTATTCAAACTGATATTGACTTCATAGCCTACGCCTCCAACATCCACAATCAGTTTAGCTGGGGTCAATTGGACAAAATTTCCTTGTAAAAATGCAATCATAATGGCTTCAAAAATAACACTTAAGCAATGAAAAATGGCCATTTTACACCATTCTTAAGCATTTTTTAAGATATTTGTGGCCAAACAAACAAACGAACAATGGCCCAAAAGCTGAAAGCAGCAATCACCTCGGTTGGAGGCTATGTCCCAGAGACCAAATTGACCAATTTTGACTTGGAAAAATTAGTAGATACCAACGATGAATGGATCAGAACTAGAACAGGTATTTCTGAGCGCAGAATCTTAAGAGAACCAGGTAAAGCAAGTTCTGATATGGCTGCAAAAGCGATTGAAGAAATTTTAAGAAAAAAGAATTTAGATCCTTTAGAAATTGATTGTATTATTTGTGCCACAGTGACGCCAGACATGGTCTTCCCTGCAACAGCAAATATCATTGGTGATAAAATAGGTGCAAAAAATGCATTTGGATTTGACTTGGGTGCAGCCTGTAGCGGTTTCTTATTTGCATTAACCACTGGTGCAAGTTTTGTAGAAGCAGGAAGATATAAAAAAGTGATTGTAGTAGGCGTAGATAAAATGAGTTCAATTATCGATTATACAGATAGAGCAACTTGTATCATTTTTGGAGATGGCGCTGGCGCAGTTTTATTAGAGCCAAGTGCAGATGAGGATGGATATCAGGATGCAATCTTAAAAAGTGATGGTATTGGTAGAGAATACTTACATATCAAAGCTGGAGGAAGTTTAAAGCCAGCCTCTGTAGAAACTGTGATGGCTAAAGAACATTATGCTTTCCAAGACGGACAGCCAGTTTTTAAATTCGCAGTAAAAGGCATGGCAGATGTGAGTGCCGAACTAATGGAAAAACATAAATTAACAGGCGATGATATTGCATGGTTAGTGCCACACCAAGCAAACTTAAGAATCATCGATGCCACAGCAGACCGTGTAGGTTTACCAAAAGAAAAAGTGATGATCAATATTCAAAAATATGGCAATACCACAGCTGCAACAATCCCATTGTGTTTATGGGATTGGGAGTCTCAATTGAAAAAAGGAGATAATTTAATATTGGCAGCATTTGGAGGAGGATTTACTTGGGGAGCAGCATGGATTAAATGGGCCTATTAATTGTATCTTTAGATAGTCGCATATCTATCATTATAAAAAACGCATTATGAGTCAAAAGAAATTTAAAGGAATTAGTACAGTAACACTGCATACTGCGGGACATGACAATGATAATTTTTCGCATACTACACCAATCTATGCCACGTCTACATTTACTTTTAATTCTGCCGAGGAAGGGATGGAACGTTTTAAAGGAGATGATAAAACTAGATTGTATACAAGATGGGGCAACCCAACTTTTACTGCAGCAGAACAAACCATTGCAGCACTTGAATCCCATGGATTAATGAATGAACAAGGTGCGCCTTTGGAATTAAAAGCATTATTGCATTCAAGTGGACAAGCTGCTATGACTACTTTGTTTTTTAGTAACCTAAGTGCAGGTGATACATTGATCTCGCATTATTCTTTATACGGAGGCTCTCAGGAATTGATGCAAAAAGTATTGGTAGAAGCTGGTGTGAAAATTATTTTAATTGATATCCACAATGAACAACTTTTAATTGATACCATTAAAGCCAATCCAAGTACTAAATTAATTCACCTAGAAACACCTGCTAATCCTACATTACAATGTGTAGATATTCAAGCGATATGTACCATTGCAAAAGCGCATGGTATTAAAGTATCGGTGGACAATACTGTTGCTACACCTTACTTACAGCAACCCTTTGCCTTAGGAGCAGATTTTGTATTTCATTCTGCTACTAAATTTTTAAACGGACACGGATCTGCATTGCATGGTGTATTGTTAGGAAAGGATTTGGAATTCATGAACAAGAAAGCTTGGAAATGGCATGCTTTAATGGGCGGCAATAGCAATGCCTTTGATGCCTATTTATTAATACAAGGCATGAAGACTTTAGAAGTTAGAATGGAAAGACATTGTAGCAATACAGCAAAAGTGGCTCATTTTTTAGCAGCACATCCTGCCATTGCACATGTGAATTATACAGGACTTCCAACACATCCACAACACGAGATAGCAAAAAAACAAATGAAGCAACATGCACCCTTAATTAGTTTTGAACTAAAAGGTGGTATTGAAGCAGGTAAGAAATTCATTAACGCTGTGGAAGTTTGCACCCGCGCGGTGTCATTAGGCACTGTGGATACCTTGGTATCGCATCCAGCAAGCATGACACATATGTCCATACCAAAAGAAGAAAGAATGAAGTATGGTATTACAGATGGCTTAATTAGAATGAGTGTTGGTATTGAAAATATAGAAGACCTAGAAGCAGATTTAGCACAAGCATTGGCTAAAGCGGCTTTATAAAAATTACTTTTTTACATTTTTCAAGTATTTATGTATGGATATTTTAATTCGTAAAGCTGTTCGTAAAGATTGTGCTCGTATGATGGAACTGATACAAGAACTAGCTACTTACGAAAAAGCCCCAGACGAAGTCACTGTATCCCTATCTCATTTTGAAGAAAGTGGATTTGGCGCTAATCCAGTATGGTGGTCCTTTGTAGCGGAGGCCAAAGGTGTAGTAATTGGGATGGCTTTATATTATGTACGCTACTCTACTTGGAAAGGACAAAGAATGTACCTAGAAGATATTTTAGTTACAGAAGATATGCGAGGCCAAAAAATTGGCAGTCAATTAATGGATGCTTTGATAGTAGAAGCAAAAGAAAAAGGATTCAAAGGCATCAACTGGCAGGTATTAGATTGGAACGAGCCAGCCATCAATTTCTACAAAAAATACAATGCTAATTTTGATCCTGAATGGGTGAACTGTTCGATCGTGTTTTAATCATTTAAGATTAATCAAATAATGTACGCATTAATTCCTGTTTGCGTTTTCCAAAAGATTTTGAGAAAGTCAATTCAAAGCTATTAGACCTAATACCTGCAGCAGCTCGGCTGTTGGTGAAGATATCATAGCTCAGTCCAAATATATAATTATCCATCATGATATTTACTGATGGTGTAATAGCGTCTTTATAACGATAAAAGCAACCTAGATACAATCTCCTATCGTGGTCAAATTCATATCTGATTGGTAAGGAAACACTCCCTCCCAATACATAATTATTTTCTTTAATTCTGTTACTAAATGCCCCATGAATTAAATAAGTATAATCTTCGTTAAAATACTTTTCCAAATTCACAAATAATGTGGAACGCATACCAGGCGCTTCATTGAAGGGCGAATTAGTGACTTCTGGTTTTGCAAAAAAGAAACCATTAGCGCTTATTTGTAAATAGGTATCGTTGGAATGTTTGGTATAAAGCAATCCAGTATTGGCTGATAAGCGACCAGTACTAGATAAAAATATTTCATTTGAGGCAATATCAAACTCACCAGTTCCTGGATTGTACATTTGACCAAACTTCAGCTTAGAGCGATCTAGTGTGGTTTGAGCATAAGTAATCCCTATACCAATAGCCAAATTAGAATAATCGTCACCATCTAAAAATAAATGATAGGCTGTATTCACTGTAATGTAATTGGTATTGATTAACCCGTCCTCTAATTGCTCAGAAATAATTTGAGCACCTATACCTAAATAATTGGCCTGATCCAGTGATCTACGATTGTATTTTCTATCCCATCCTACAACCAAACTGCGCGCAAAATTTGTACCACCAATTGACTCGGTTCTGAAATTAGATTGAATACGTTGATCAAATACGCCATTACCTACAGATGCGGGACTCAAATATTGCGCAGCAGCAAAAGGTTGTGATAATACAAAATCTTGCGCCTTAGCCACCTGTATGATTCCAATGAACAAAAATGATATGTAGATTTTAAATTTCAAGCTTACTTTAATAAATAAAGACGAGGGGTGCCTTCATATGTCATACCACCCGCAATTTGAATTCTATATTTTACAAAATAAATACCCATATCCTGCATAGCACCTTTTAATGAAGTTCCATCCCATTCTTTATTCATATCAGTTGAAGTAAACAATAAAACTCCATTTCTATTAAAAATTTGTAATATTAATGATGCTCCTGTAGGATTATTAAATATTATTTTGAATTTATCATTTTTCCCATCTCCATTTGGCGTAAAGGCATTAGGTATAGCAAAAGGTATAGGGCTTCCTGTGATATTAGCTACTGCAGTTGCAGTAGTACTTGATAAAACATAATTTGGCGCATCTGCACCTGCTAAACTTATGCCAGTTACTGTAACAGTTTTATTATTACCAACATCAGGAGTATCAAATTCTGCAAGGACATATGGATATATTACATTGTCACCTGAAAGTTTATTTGAACTTGATAAAATAACATTTGCATTCTTATTACCATCATAAGGCTTGTCTGATGCAACTGCTATAACAATTAATTGTTTCGCTGTAATCACTCCATCTGTGTACACCTTATCTACTGGCTTGATATAATTATCCTTATCCGCTCCAGCTAAGGTATACACCACCGTTAT
>JBILAW010000115.1:0-5417 GCA_044354025.1 Sediminibacterium sp. | reverse complement strand
ATTTTTTTGCAAAATTGCTTTTCCCTTCCTACATTTGCCGCGGAGAGATGGCAGAGTGGTCGATTGCGATAGTCTTGAAAACTATTGACTGTTACAGGTCCGGGGGTTCGAATCCCTCTCTCTCCGCCAAACGAATTCAAAACCACGTCATTACGTGGTTTTTTTGTTTTCTGGACGAGCCAAGCTTGCTTGAGCGAGTACATGGAAACAAAAAAACAGCGGCGAAGCCGCAGGTTTTGAATTCGTTTTGGGCTCCCCAAAAGGATCACCGACCGAAGGGAGGTAATCCTTGAAAATAAAAAAGGCCACCTATTTAGGTAGCCTTTTGAATATCTATATATTAAGAACAATTATTACTGCACTCCTACTCCAGAGAAATTCACTGTCTTAATTAAATTATCGCTTAAAAAGATCGTTGCATTTTTAGTAAAATTACCCATCGAAGCACCATTAAAACCTAAAGTAACTGTTGTTTTTTGACCAGGTGCAATCACCGCATTTGCTTGAAATTTTGGAGTAGTACAACCACAACTCACTTGAACATTGTTTAAAGTAACTGGAGCAGCACTGATGTTCTCTATGGTTACAACAAATTCAGTAGGCTTGCCATAAGGGATATTACCCATATTGTAATTATCATTGGTGAATTTCAATACCTTATTGATATCCTTTTGAACTTGTGTTGTCGAACTAGCTGGCTTTGTTTGTGCACTTAGCTGAACAAAACTCAAACATACAATTGCAAATAAAATAAACTTTTTCATATTTTTTAATTTAAAATCTTAAATAATTGGTTATCAAATTTAACTACTTTTTATCAATTATAAATATATAGCTGTATCGATTGACCACCTGAGCAGCAATATCTTTTCTAGCTTCAGAGCAGTCTTTTAACAATTCACGCTCTCCTACTTGCTTAATGACCACTTCATTATCAGATAATTTAGATAAAGTACGATAAATACGATTGGCCCTTCGAGTAGACAAATCTTCGTTGTAATCTAAACTACCATTACAATCTGCAGCAGATACAATCACAATCTTCTTGTTTTTAATTCGTTTTACCAATTCAATGACTTTATAATAATCAGGAAGATCCTTCTCAATAATATATACTTGATCAAACGGATGGTGTAATTCAACATAATCCTTCGTTAAAGATTTTAATGAATCTACCGCCCTTATGAATTTTTTAGACTGGACAGCCAATTCGGCATTTCTTAAAGCTTCAGCAGCTTCAAGTTTGGCCTTTTTAACAGCTTCACTTAAAGGAATATTGATGATTGCAATATCCTTAACATAATCATTGTTTTGCTTTTGATAACCTTCTGAAATAATCGTTTGTTGAAAACGACTACCTGCATCATCAAAAGCCACTATATCATATTCCTGATTGGGTCTTATTGTAAACTCATAATTACAATTGACATCAACGATACTACTATCTTTTAAAATCAATTTACCTTGTTCATTTTTTTGGTATATATAGATTAATTTGCCTGATTGGCATGTACTATCTATATATATCTTTCCTTTGATCTTAACTAGGCTTTGCGCATAATCAAAAGCTAAAATATCATCTGAACCATTTCTATTAGTGCTAAAAAATCCTTTTGTACCCTTAATACTAAATGCAAAATCATCCTTAGAACTATTCACAGGATACCCCATATTCTTTAATAAAGGTTCATTATTTACACTTTTTACTAAACGGTATATATCTAAACCCCCTAAACCAGGATGTCCATTAGAACTAATAAATAAATTGCCTTCATAAAAAGTAGGAAATAATTCATTGCCAGCTGTATTGATGTCTTGTCCTAAATTCACTGTGTTTTTCCAAGAGCCATCTTCATTACGTTCAACATAATAAATATCTGTACCGCCTTCGCCTGAGTTATCATCAGATACATAATACAAACGCTTGCCGTCTGGAGTAATGGCAGGATGAAAAAAACTAAACTTAGGATTGTTAAAGAACATTCTTTTTGCATTGACCCAATTGCCCTCTATTTGAGTGGCTTCCCATATTTCTAATTGATAGACATTTAAAGTTTTCTTTTGATTTCTTGTATAATAAGCTTTCTTGCCATCTGCAGTAAAACTTACCGCTCCAAGATTCATTTTGTCACGATTAAAAATATCAAAATTTTGAATAGTCGGATTTGTAAAGGAATCTCTTTTTTGAATACCATAAGAACTGATAATTTTTTTAGTATCATTTGGGGTATTCGAGGAATAATCAGTATAATTATTTAGAGGTAGTTTTTCATTCCAATTTGCAGTGGGAATTAAATCAGTCCTAATACTATCTAAATTTGAAATAAAATACAGTTGTGAAAATCCAGCCCCATCCCATGCAAATTCAGGCATGAAGGCAACAGGTTTTGATTTAAATAAATTAAATAAAAAGAATTTTCTTCTCTTTAAAGAATTTGTAAATTGATTCGATTCATAAACTAAACCATTGTCATAAAGCACTCCATTAAATTCATTCCATTTAGAATTAATCTTCGTATTAAAAATATTAAAATCTAAAGAGTCGTTTAACATTTTAATAATATTCGTAAAACCAAAATAACGTGCATCAGCTAATTTAGTTTTATTCCTTTCGATTAATTGTTTATAGATTAAGGTAGCCTTATCATAGCGACCTAATGCAGCATGCGCTTCGGCCATATAATTGTTGTATTGAACCCCTGCTGCAACAGCAAGGTCAAAATATTTTACAGCACTATCATATTGGTTGACTTTTTGATAACAATTGCCTAATTGCAATAAAGCTATACTATCATTTTTTTGCAGCGATAAAAATTGTTTAAAGACAGGTATAGCGTATGCAAATCGTAAATTATTATATTCTTGTTGTGCTAATTTTAAAAGACCTTTTTGTTTACGTGATTGTGCATGCAAAGTATGTATTGACATTGCTAGCATTAAAATCAGTAATAGGTATTGTTTATTTTTCATGAAATCTTATTTAAATTCTAATGAATTAACATTAGAAATATCTTGTTGATTTAATCTTGGTCTTAAAGTTACCAATCTCATACCTTAGCATTAATTCGTTTGACCCTCTTGTGAAATATTTTAATGGATTAAATGGCACATCATATGCATATCCGATTCTTAAATTTGTAGTTGCCTGCAATTCTACCATACCCACAAAAGCGTCTCCAGTTCTATAGCTACCTCCCAATCCTATCATATCTTTTAACCATACATTCAAGTTAATATCTGCTTCAATTGGAGCACCGCTTACCATTTTTATCATTGTAGATGGCTTTAACTTTACATCTTCATTCACATCAAACACATAACCTGTATTAGCAAATAAGTGAAATGCATTCGATTTGTTAATACTTGAAATAAAATCATCATAGCTTGCTAAACGAGACTTGATTATGCTTGGTGTAGAAATACCTGCATAAAAACGATCTGTATTATAGTAAACACCCATGCCAAGTGAAGGTGTCCATTTAGAAGGATTATTTGTGCTGATAAAGCTTGGATCATTTGGATTATTTCGATTGTATACTTCATTTAAATTGATTCGATAATTCATCAATCCAAAACTCAATCCACCAGATAATATACCTTTTTCTGATACTTTTATTCTTGTAGATAGCATTCCATTAAAACCAGTAGCCGATTCTACACCAAGTCGATCATCATATACTTGTAGACCCAAACCAATCCTTCCCTCTTTTATCGATTGATCTATACTGACAGCAGTTGTTTTTGGAGCACCTTTTATTCCATTCCATTGATTTCTTTGAAAAAAGTTAAAACTCATTGCTTCTCTGTTACCTGCATATGCAGGGTTAACGCCCAACATATTGTACATGTATTGTGAATACATTGGCTCTGTTTGAGCATGCACATGCTGAAAAACGAGCAACATTATAACAATTTGAGAAGTTATAATAAAACTAAAAGATGTATTTATTTTTTTAAAATTCATGACCTATTCACTTATCTTTTTATAGTTAAACTACCAGCAAGTTTTTGCAATTTCCCATCCACATCAGTACCATGAACAATATAATAGTAAGTTCCTTCTGGTAAATCTTCCCCAAGAATGTTAGCAATTCCCTTGCCTCTCCAATCATTATTGTAATTCAAATTTTTATAAACTTCATTACCCCATCTATTGATTACCCAAACTGAAACCTTCGTACCCATTGGTCTTCTAATGATCCATGTATCATCAATTCCATCATTATTTGGAGAGAATCCTTCTGGGATATTCAAAGGAATTTTAGGAATTACAAATAAAGTTGGTTTTCTAATTGTATCATTAGCTGATAAAATTCTAGTTGGATCAGTTGACAAAGTCGTTATTATTCCATTTACGGTTGGGACAGAACCTAAAACAGTATTTTGAAAATTTCCAGAAATTGTTGATGGTACATTAATTCTTAATAATACAGAATCGACTTTACTAGAATCTAATGAAGATGAAATTGTCACTAAGTCTGTATTAATAATGCCATCATAATTAGAATTTCTAACCAAACCCCCACTTGACGTAACAGAAACAACTTTAATACCATTGGTATTATCGAATACTTTAGTTAAATCATCTTTTAATAACACACTATCAATAAAGATTTTACTTAAATTAATAGCTTTAATGGTAAAAGTTAAATCAAATGTTCCATCTAAATTTAAAGTCGCAGAACCAGCAACTTTTGTAACATCAAGTACTTTAGTAACTGGTGGAGGTGTTGGATCGGTCACAACAATAACTAAAATCTCAGTTGGGCAATTCGTAGTTTGTCCTGGTGCACATACTGGAATAGTGTAGGTATAGGTGCCAGCGATTGTTGCTGTAAAACTATAAGTACCATTTGCATTTACTGTAATAGTTGCACCCGTTATTTGTGCTGGTTGACCATAAGTTGTTCCTGCAGGCACCACATCGTTTGTTGCAACACTTCCTGATATAGGTACTTTCACAATTGCAGATTTAAAATCATCCACCAACTTATTAATTGGAACTGTGATGACTAATATTTGCGTTGGGCAATTCGTAGTTTGTCCTGGTGCACATACTGGAACGGTGTAAGTATAAGTGCCTGCTGTTGTTGCTGTGAAACTATAAGTACCATTTGCATTTACTGTAATGGTTGCACCTGTGATTTGTGCTGGTTGTCCATAAGTTGTTCCTGCAGGCACCACATCGTTTGTTGAAATATTGCCACTTGTTGGAATATTCACATAAGCAGTTTGCGCATCGTTGGTTAAAGTATTTACTGGAACAGTAATCACTAATGTTTCCGTTGGACAATTCGTAGTTTGTCCTGGTGCACATACTGGAACGGTGTAAGTATAAGTGCCTGCTGTTGTTGCTGTGAAACTATAAGTACCATTTGCATTTACTGTAATGGTTGCACCTGTGATTTGTGCTGGTT
>JBILAW010000114.1:0-5418 GCA_044354025.1 Sediminibacterium sp. | reverse complement strand
CATTTGATTGAGATTTTGATTGTTACACACCCAGTTAAACAAATTAAGAAACTAAGAGAAATTAAATTACGCATACTCTATGTATTTATATAAAGTGCACATTTCCACTATTCAAATTTAAGATGTTAAAAAAAAATATTATGGCTGATTTTCAAATAAACCTCACGCAGAAACAACAAAGGACCCACGATTTAACGTAAGTCCTTGATTAGTAATGCGTTATGTTTTCAAAAAACCGAAAACAACCGATTTCAGTCGAATTGAGGGGGTGTTTTCCTCACGCAGAGGATAAAACAATTAATTTGATACATTTACAAATAAATTCAGCAAATAAACTCCTAAATTTTTGATAATAAGGGAGAATAAAATATTTCAAAATTCATGTTTCAAGTACTTTTTTTAGGTAGTTTGTTTAGTGCGTTACTAACGATATATATTCTTGTTTTTAAAAAAGATTCATTGAAGTCCTATGCTGACTATTTGTTATCTATGTTTATTCTTTGTTTATCCTGGAATGTGTTTATTTATTTACTTTTATATTATGGGTTAATAATTGAAGTACCTTATTTATTTAAGTCAGCCACTCCATTAGCTTATCTAATTCCTCCTTTAGGATATTTATACACAAGGGCAGTTCTTTTTAATGAAAGAAAAATCAAGTTACTTGATTTATTACATTTTATCCCTTTTGTGATTGTAACGATAAGTTACTCTAGCTTTTTTTTAATACCAATTAATGAAAAAAGAGAATTAGTAGAAGATATAATTAATAATCTAGACTTATCGTATAAAAAAAATACAGGTTATATTACTGAGACTAATTTATTTTTATTAAGAATTTCTCAACTTACTATATACTTGATACTTCAATGGAGCCTTATATTAAAATTTAATAAAGTATATAAAGCAGAACAAATTGAAAAACAAATTAAAGAAATTTTAAAATGGGTAAAGATTTTTGCTTGGTGTTGCACCTCAAATCTTTTTGCTTTATTATCTCTAATGTTATTGGTTATATTGAATATTTCCATTTTTAATAATTGGGGGGCAATTAATCTTCTTCCTTTAACTTTTATTGCAATAAGTTTTTTTATTATAAACACTTATTTACTGATACACCCAAATATTCTAAATGGACTTCCATTTGTGAAATATAAGACAATGTCATCCGATTTAATTGAGAATGAGACTATTCAGATTCCATATATTTTGGAAAACTTTGACTTAGAAATACAAAAAATTAACGACTACTTTGAAAATGAAATGCCCTATCTAAATAAGAATTTAAGTATAAGCCAAGTGGCAGTTGCTTTAGATATGCCCATCCGTGAATTATCTTATATTTTAAATAATCATTATAATTTTAGATTCACCGATTTTGTAAATGATTACAGAATTAAATATATTATAAATAAATTTAATGAATCTTATTTGGACGAATTTACTATTGAATCTGTAAGTCTCGAGGCAGGTTTTACAAGTAAAAGCGGCTTTTATAAATCTTTTAGGAAGTTATATCAAACAACACCTTCAGAGTACTTCAACAAACTAAAGTCAAATTAAGTTGCCTCTTTTCGTATATTAGGTTGTTTTAGGTGTCCATTTACCTAAGTGGATACAATTTTCAGAACTTCAAAATTGCCTGAACTGGCATTAGGGGATATTTTCACACTTCAATTTTCATTCCCTATTTCTACAAATTGTTAAGTGTAAAATGTCCAAAAAAATTATTGGATTCAAATTAATTTATTGTTTAATATTTAATTTAGTAAATGGGCAGGTAATTAGCCCAAACACCTTAAACAATGGAGGTGGGTATTCCAGTTCTATGGAATGGAGTATTGGAGAATCTGTTTCCATTGCTCATTTTATTGCATCAGGTTATGCATTAAATACAGGTGCATTACAACCCATGTCCAGTATTGTCACAGCCATTAATGAATATGGCCCTGCGGTCTTTGGTTCACAAATTACTATTGGCCCTAATCCCACTTCTAACTTGTTACATATTAAAGCAAGGTTTAATCAAGTGGGTACTTTATCATTTCAGTTGATAGATGCTAAATCGACTATTGTATTTACGCAAGAAGCGGGTACTATATTCAGCAGTTATGAAAAAGATGTATTAATGGAAAATCATCCATCAGGTGTATATTATATGAAAGTATTTTTTAAACCAAGTACAGGCATTACTAAAACAGGTATATATAAAATCATCAAGCTTTAATTTATGAGTACTAATAATATCATAAAGCGCACTCTATTTCTTATTCTATTATCACTAGTAATGATCAATGCCCAAGCACAAACTGGATTAAATT
Source organism: Sediminibacterium sp. (assembly GCA_044354025.1). Classification (GTDB taxonomy): domain Bacteria; phylum Bacteroidota; class Bacteroidia; order Chitinophagales; family Chitinophagaceae; genus Sediminibacterium. The sequence continues at coordinate 3,097 of JBILAW010000114.1, read as the reverse complement.
TTCAGGGGGTAGCCAGATCCAGTAATAATGTGATACTAGCATCACAAGCCATTACCATAAAATTAAGTATCCTACAAGGCAGTTCAACTGGAACAGCGGATTATGTTGAAACCAGAAGGGTAATCACTAATGCACAGGGATTATTTACAGCAGTGATAGGAGATACAGGTGCTATTAGTACATTAGGAAATTTCACCACCATTAATTGGAAACTATCTCCTAAGTTCTTAAAAATAGAAATGGACGCAGCTGCGGGAACTAATTTTATTACGATGGGTACCACACAATTTCAATATGTGGCCTATGCGCAGTTTGCTAAAAGCGTGGATGCCGAAAATATAGTAGGAATTGTTCCTGTATCATTGGGAGGAACAGGTGTTGCAAGTTTAGCAGGTTTAAAGACGGCATTGACCTTAAATAATGTAAACAATACAACAGACCTAACTAAACCTATTAGTACTTTAACTCAAACCGCGTTGGATTTAAAACTAAATGCAACTGATACGAGTAAATATACTAAACAAACTTATAGCGATTCAGCATTATTATCAAAATTGAAGATATCAGATACCGCTGTCATGTTAAGTAGTCGAATAGCTAGGGACACGCTAAATTTATCAAATAGAATAAATAGAAAAGCAAACACGCTAGATGTAACTTCTAGTTTGTTGTTAAAAGAAAACACTTCAAATAAATCTACAGCTATTGATTTAGGGGGAACATCACCTAGTGATATTTTATTTCCGACTCAAAAAGCAGTAAAAGATTATGTGACAGCCAATAATGCATCAGGTGGTATTGCTGACGGCGGAATTAGTACCATTAAACTTGCGGATGGCGCTGTGACCGATGCTAAAATTGCTACAGGTATTAGTAAATCAAAAGTTGGTTTAGGTAATGTTGAAAATGTTTCAATTAATTCATGGGCCGGTACTAGCAGCTTAACTACAGTTGGCACAATTACTAGTGGAACTTGGAGTGGAACTATTATTGATTATTCCAAATTAGGTTTAAATAATAAAATTATGAATAGTGATATAGTTGATAGTACAATAACCATGCAAAAGTTGGGAATTACTGCTGCTGACCTCATCAACATCGGTGTACCAAGTTTTGATGATGTGCCAGAATACACATTTACTGACGGATTGATTGAAAACCGAACGGTAGAGATTGGCGGTCGGAAGTTAGGTGGCAATTTTGTTAGAAGTTTTATTTCCATAAGGCCTCAAAGCGTGGATTCCACCCTGATCGGGTTAGGAGCTGTTAAGGACGTGCACTTAGACAGTGGCATCAGTAAAAATAAAGTTGGTTTAAATAATGTTGAAAATACCTCATTAAGTACTTGGAATGGTAGTAATAACTTGACAAGACTTGGAACAATTAATTCAGGAACGTGGAGTGCTACTTCAATAGCCATTGAAAAAGGTGGGACAGGAGCTACTAATCCTACTGATGCAAGGGCTAATTTAGGTCTTATTATTGGTACAAATGTGCAAGCCCCATTAATTACTGGAACTGATTATTTAGCACCTAATGGATCCGCTTCAAGTTTAACTGACTTTCCAATATTAAATCAAAATACCAACGGTAATGCATCAACTGCAACATTAGCTGGTAATATTTCTGCAACAAGCAATACTAGTTTGACTAGCTTGGAAAATTTAAATATACTTGGAACAATAACTTCTGGGATTTGGAGCGCAACTACTATTTCTGTAATTAAGGGTGGTACAGGCTTAACTAGTTTAGTGTCAAATAGTGTATTATTAGGAAATGGAACTAATGCTATACAAGTTGTATCTCCTGGAACCTCAGGTAATGTATTGACTTCAAATGGAACTACTTGGACTTCCGCACCATTAACAGGAGTTACTGCAGGTAATTTGATTGGCACTACCTTAGCATCAAACGTTGTAAATACGAGCATTACAAGTGTTGGCTTATTAACTAATACAACGGTTAACGGTAAATTAATTGTAGGTACACCCTCCGCTGCAACATCATCAGCAATTTTGGAAGTCAATTCAACTTCAAAAGGTTTCCTACCTCCAAAAATGTCAGCAAGTCAGCGAGACGCGATATCGAATCCTGCATCTGGTTTAATGATTTGGTGTAATAATTGTGGTCGTACTGGTCAATTACAAGTTTTTTCAGAGGATGAAAAATGGCTTCAAATAACGGGCCAAACTCCTTCTGGAGTTTATTCACCATCAGTTGGGGAAACATATCAAGGTGGGATTGTTGCCTATCTTTTAGCACCTGGTGACATTGGTTATGATTCAAATACACCCCATGGATTAATTGTAGCAAGGTCCGACATGAACAATGGAGTTGGTGTGCCTTTTTGGAATGGAGTAAATATTCGAATAGATGCTAATCAGAATTCCATAAATATAGGTTATGGTTATTCAAATACAATGAATATAATTAATACTTATGGTAATCCAACTACATCTTATGCAGCTGGGTTAGCTAATTCATATAGAGGTGGAGGATATGCTGATTGGTATCTACCAAGTAGAGAAGAGTTTGAAAAAATTTATTTAGTAAGGGGCATTATAGGTGGATTTAGTACCGGGGATTTTGCTAATGGTGATATTTATTGGACTTCTTCTCTATGGTCTTATAATAATATTGATCAGTTTTATGCAATTGAATTTGCCTCTAATAGATCATATTTAAGATATCCACATTTATCAGAGTCAAAAAAAATCAGGCCCGTTAGGTCTTTTTAATAATAACTATGATTAACAGTTTGCTTAACAAATATGTTTAATTAGCTTCTTGGCTAATTAAATAAAAAAGCATTGGGTCTTATTGGGTCTTATTGAATTTTAGTGAATGTAGCAAGTTTCACATTCGCACAAACACAAAGTTGGCAACTGCAAATAAATTTTTGAAATGGTACCAATGAATTTGATACAAATTAAAAAAGCCTCTCACTTTCGTGAGAGGCTTTGTAGCGAGACCGGGATTTGAACCCGGGACCTCAGGTTTATGAAGATTTTTTGTGAAAATGAAGACGTTGATTTGTAGTGAGTTATGTTTTTAGAAAACCGAAATCAACCGATTTTAGTCGAATTCAGGGGATGTT
>JBILAW010000001.1:0-57533 GCA_044354025.1 Sediminibacterium sp. | reverse complement strand
GAGGATGAGATTTAAAGGTTTGAGGGGGGATTAAAGGATTTGAGGGGGGATTTTGGGAGAAACGATAGATTATATTATGAAAAGTATTAATAAATTACAGCAAAAGTGGGGCGTTGGCCAGGTACAATTTTGGTTAATCATGACCACATTTGCCTTGGGAGGAAGCTTGAGCGGGTACCTAAATAAGCAAATCCTAAATTTGGTGTTTTTGGAGAAAAATGCGGCATATTGGCTCATTTATCCCCTATTATTGACCATTTTATGGCCTTTTTCGGTGATTTTCGTGAGTTTTGCAACTGGGCAATTTACCTTTTTTAAGGGATATTTAGGGAGGATGTGGGGTAGATTGAGCGGCGGGACTTCAACTATTGGCGGCGTATCTTTGGGGTCTAGTCCATCAGCGCCGGCCAGCCCGATTCATGTGGCGATTTTTGCCTCAGGGGCAGGATCCAATGCCAAAAAGATCATCGAATACTTTGAAAACAAGTCCACCCCGGTTAAAATCTCCTTAATTGTATGCAATGTTCCAGGTGCAGGGGTATTAGACATTGCAAAATCCAAAGGCATCCCCACTTTAATGATCAATAAAGCAGAATTTGCGCGTACAGGCTATGTAGAAAGTCTACACAATGCAGATATTCATTTTATTGTGCTCGCTGGCTTTTTATGGAAAGTACCGGAAGTGTTGGTGCATGCCTACCAACCAGGGATGAAAATTGATTCAAGTTTGGTGAATGGAAAAGTCAATACTGCAAGGGGCATTATCAATATTCATCCTGCATTGTTACCTAATTATGGCGGCAAGGGTATGTATGGATCACGTGTGCACGAAGCAGTGGTGGCAGCAGGCGAAAAAGAAACAGGCATCACCATTCATTGGGTAGATGCGCATTATGACGAAGGTGATATTATTTTTCAAGCAAGCTGTGCTGTTGATCCTAGCGATACACCAACAACTGTTGCAGATAAAATTCATGTATTAGAACATCAACATTTTGCACCAACAATAGAAAAAATATTAGTGCAATAAAAAAGGCCCCGAATTTTCGAGACCTTTATTTAAATAATATTGAAAGGGTAAACCGCAGATAATATTTTAACCAGGCATACGAGAAATATATTTCTCAATTTCTTTAATCTGATCTAACACTTGCTTAGTAGATGGCTTGCAAGCTTTTGCTTTGCGGAAGAAATCTTTAGCGGCTCGGAACTCACGCTTATTCATAAAAATTTGACACATGCTTAAATAAGCAACTGCTTCGGATTCTTTGTCTGGGATGCCCGCACGAATAGCGGCACGTATATAGGCTTCGCCTTGCTTGGTATCCCCTTTTTGCATCGACATCATCCCTAATTGTAATTTATTTGCACCCTCCGCTTCAGGCATTGCTGAGCCAAGACTGCTACTCATTTTAAGGTGCTTCTCGGCTGTGTCAAAATCTTGTTTTGCCATGGCGATATTGCCCTTAATGGTATAGTAAGTGCTTCTTACTGGCGTGTACAATAAATTAGGAAACCAGATGGTCGCTAAAATGCGCTCCACTTCTTCGATATTACCCGCTTCCATCGGCGCTTGCACCAAACGCAGTGGCCCAATAAAAATATGACTCAATAGGCCAATCACACCAAGCATATACAATGGAAAAACAGGCCAAAAATTAGCTAAGTCGGTTAATTGAAGTGTGCCCGCTCCAAAAATGGCAATTAAGCTTAACCAAAAACGAAACTTGATAATGATATTGTAAAAGCCCATAATGATGTCGATTTGAGCTGTGAAGATACCAAATTATAGCATAATAATAAGCCGCAGGGATAAAGTATGGGTGCTTAAAAAAGAATAGTTATTTTTGTCCTCCTTAAACGGTCTTTTGGCCTATTTAAGACTCGGATCCCAGTGATTCGATGGTCCCGTAGTTCAATGGATAGAATAGGTGTTTCCTAAACACTAGATCCAAGTTCGATTCTTGGCGAGACCACAAACCCTCGCAGCTTTAGCTGCGGGGGTTTTATTTTTGCGAAGACGCGAAACAAGCTAGCTTGATTGAGCGAATGAGCAGAAATAAAACCAGCAACGACCGAAGGTTGTTGCGGAGGGTTTGAGTAAGTTCAATACGGAAGAAGACAGTGCGAGCGAAGCGAGTACTGTCAGTCTTGGCGAGAGCAGAATCCCGCGCAGCGGGCCATATCTCTAAAGAAAATTTATAAAATAAAAAAGACCCACATTTAGAGGGTCTTTTTTATTATCACTTATAGATGAAAATGGAAATTATAAATAAAAAATTAAGGTTTGATAATTATACCAAATTGCCAAACCTTATTACTTGCTTCTAGTTCAAAGAAATCTCCAGTTGATGTTATAATATTAGATCCTGCTAAATATCTAACGTCTAATCTAATTTTATTACTAATTGCATAGTTTATTCCGGCATTGAATCCAAAATCTGTAGATTTTGTATCATCTTCTTGTAAATCGATCTCTTTAAATGAATTCTTATTTAATAAAAATCCTATGTATGGTCCAGCTACGATTGAGAATTTCTTATCTATTTGAAAATCAAGATTAATTGGAAGAGTCAAATAATTTAAATTAGTTTTTTGCTTCACATCAATATATCCAGTGTTTCCATATTCTTCACTTAAAATACTAAAACCTTGTTGTGAAAACATAATTTCTGGTCTTAGAATTATTTTATCACTAAGATTGAGTAACTCATATGAAGCGCCGATATTAAATCCAATAACTGGATCAATCTTAAATCCTCCAAAATCCAACTGAGCAGAGTTTAATCCAGCTCTAAAAGAAAACTTGTTTGATGAATTTTGAGCAATTAAAACTTGAGTAAATAATAAAACGAATACAGTAACCAACCCTAACTTGATAATTTTCATAAAAAAAATTTAAAGATTAATTAAACTGCTGGGGGACAGATTTTAAACAAATATAAATAAATTCTTTTATATAATATATTGTATTAATTCTATTAGTAAAGATTTAGAACTTATCGCACTAGTTTCAACAATTACTGAGTGCTCCTAGCCAAGCATATTTGGTCCAATATTTCCACTAATGCAATGGTTTTCTGGGTCATTAAGCCGCTTAATCCCTTAATAAGAATACAGGACTCTTTGATAAGGTAAAAGCCATTGGCATTAAGGTTGATGTTTTTTGGGATATTTAAAACGGGGAATAGGTGTTTTCTAAACACTAGATCCAAGTTCAATACGGAAGAAGACAGTGCGAGCGAAGCTCGCACTGTCAGTCTTGGATTAAAAAGACAGCAGTCTTGGATTAAAAAATGGCAGTCTTAGGAAAAAGACTGCCATTTTAGATTAAAAGAATATTTATTATAGTTTAAGCAACTTAAACTGTTTGACAATTTTATTATCAAATGAACTAACACGGAATAAATATGTTCCAGCTTGTAAATTATTAAATTGCAAAGGTGAGCCAGATTCTAAATTAATTCTAGTATCAATTTTTATACCTGAGCTTAAATTAAATACTTCGATATTTAATTTGTTATACTTTTTAAGATAAAAGTCTAAAATAATTTTATATGCGAATGGATTTGGAGCAAGCTTGATAAACTCATTATTCCCTAAATCATAAATATTTGTTACAAAATAATAATAGGGTGCACTTAAAGGACTAGTACAGCCAAATTGAACTGTTTTAAGTGTATAGGATCCTGAAGTAACAGGCTTTATTTTTTGCCCAGTGTCTTGCAATAAGCCGGCTTCTTTATACCAAATATTATTTGAAGTAAAACTAGCGACTAAAAAATTTAAAGAATCCCTGTAGATAGTTGGAGTGGCCGGGTTTGCTCTAATTTCAATTGTTAATTTTGATTTATCTCCTTCGCAGCCTGTCAAATTATTTTTTTGACTTACAAAAAAGTTTTTAAAGCCTAAAACACTTGATTGTATTTTAGGGGCAGTATTACTAGCAACAGCTCCTAAAGTATCTGCTTGATACCAAACTGCGCTATGCCCACTTGATAATACTGGTTTAAGGGAGTCAGTTATAGCTATATTTTGACAATAAAAAGTGTCTTTTATAACAGGCTTAACTGGTAAAGGATTGATGGTTACGCTCAGCTTACCTCTTAAACTTTCGCAGTTAGTTGTATTGGATGTCTGGCTTACAAAATAAATTTCTTGACCAATTTTTAATGCATTAGGAATGGGTGCCATATTTAATTTTAAACCTAAAAATTCTTTATCGTACCAATTTAAAGCGTGCGCATCTATTGCAGTTGCTTTTAAAGTATCAGTAGGACTATTAAAACAATAGGATACATCTTTTATAGTAGGTATGACAGGGGCCTGTGTGATTTTAGCAATGATTTTTACTCTAGGACTTTCACAACCAGTTAAAGTATTCACCTGACTTACAAAATAATTTTTTGTAGACGTATCTGTGGTCGATACTAATAATGTAGTTTTAGAAGCGGTACCCCCTGTTGCATTTGATCCATACCATAACAGTTCATGGCCTAAAATATTTGTGGCTGGTAATTTTGCATTTGTAACGTATTGACAATAGGTACTATCTCTTACTACTGGACTATTCGGAATTGGATTGATAGTTATATTAAATTTAGCAAGTGGACTTTCGCATTTTGTCAAATTACTTTTTTGACTAACAAAATAATTTACAACTCCAATATTGCTTGTATTAGGCACTAAAGCAATATTATTGCCTACTCTTCCGATAGAATCAGAAGTATACCAAATTAAACTGTGATTGGTCAATGCTGAGGCCTTAAGGGTGTCCACTTTTAAATTATTACAATAAAATGTGTCACGGATATTTGGTGCAAGTGGCAATGGATTAACAACAATTTTAATTGGAATTGATAAAGCTTGGCAATTGTTGTTCGTCGTTCTTACTTGGTAGTTACCAGTCGCATTAACCGTTAAGGATTGACCAATTGCATTTGAAATTCTATTGCCAGTATTGAACCACTGATATTCTGGAGCTACACTAGAACGAAGTTGATATGTATTCCCAACACAAAAAGCAGTATCCACCCCATTAATAATCGCTGGTGTTGCACAGGTAGTAAAGCCACTCAAAGAGTCAGCAAAAGCATCATTTTGAATAATAACTTTACCATTGACTGTTGAGTCAGGAATGACTGCAGTAATTCTATTGCTACTTTCAATTATAAAATTTTTAACGAGCCTACCGCCAATCACAAGACTTGTTATTTCTGATAAGTTGGATCCATTGATCGTAATTGGAATACCGTTCCCTCCGCTTGCTGGAAGAAAGGATGTTATTTTAGGTGGATTAGATGAAAAACCACCCAAGGATGCAATACCACCATTTGTTTTTACACTAACATATCCTGGATAAGCAAGTCCTACAACTGCATTGATAATGGTGTCCGAATCTACCGTAAATGATTTTGCAGGCAATCCACCAAATCGAACTTCTGTAGTAGCTAAAAAATTGGATCCCTTAATAGTTATTTTTGAACCACTTGGGCCAATTTTTGGGCTAAAAGAATTTAAGATAGGAGGCTTGCCCTCAGAAAATGCATTACTAGTATACAAACCTCTACCATGGGTAGCAGCAATTACATGATAATCCGAATTACGTAATTGTAACATATCTGTTCGAACATTCGCAAAACCATTATTTGATTGCGTCCAAGTTGGGCTTGTATTTAAAAAATTATTAGTAGCATAAATACCTAATTCAGTTGCCAGGATTAGTTGACTAGGTGTTTTATTGGGATTAAACAAGGCCCAACGAACAGGAATATTGGGAAAGTCTCCCATTTTATCAAGCCATGTTTTACCTCCGTCACTTGTATACCATATCTTTTTTGACCCATAATTAAAAAAGGTAACAACAAGCTCGTTTTCACTGCTGCCTATTTCAATGCAAGAAATACTCCCCTTTGGAAAACTTGCACCACCAATTAAAGTAGTACTTGGTATACTATCTGCATTAATTACTTTTAATAAATTGCCATTGCTAGTGCCTAAAAATATGGTAGTAGATAGTTGATTGTAAGGAGATACTTTAAGTGCGGTAACAGAAGATTGAAGACTAGGAACACTAACATAATCTAACTTAGGTGTACTCGTAATATTTTTTACTCTAACAAGATCATCATTAGAAGAATTGGCATATAAAATGTGTAAATTATTGTCATAGGTTGCTGGATTGATAAAAGAACCAATATCATCATTATCAACTAAAGTTTGCCTGAACGACTTTCCTGAATCAGACGATAAATAATATGTATTATAAACATAAGAGGTGATTTGAAACTTTGGATTCGTTTGATCAATAAAACAAAATGCCCCGTCTCCACCTGTTACCTCTGTAGTATTACTAAAAAAAGGATTTGTAAATCTTTGCGTCCCATTGTCTTGAGATCCCGCCAAAAAGAAGTTTTTACCAATTTCAGGATGTATTGCTGCAGCATAAAACTGAGTTACATTATATCCTTTTGATGCATGACTTATGACGGAGGCAGTATCAGCAGCTCCAATATTATTCGTATAAAAAACACCGCCATCATTGGCAAACAAGGCAGTGGTAGATGAATTTGGTTTATATAAAATGGCATGTTGATCTGCATGCACATAGGAATACTTTGCATTCCAATTATACCATTTGCTAATTTGATTCCAAGAAGTACCCCCGTTTGTTGATTTAAATAAATCAATTCCGCCTACCATGACCGTATTGGGATTATTGGGATCAACCGCAATGGCTTGATCGTACCAAGCTTGGCCTCTTGTAAAATCATCAGCAGGTGTACGGTACTCATCATTTTTTGGCTTTGCAAGTGTTACCCAAGTCAATCCCTCGTCGTCCGATCTATAAAGATTTTCTAATTTATTATTATTTTCAACAAAAGCATAAATGACGTTCGCGTTAGAAGGTGCTACCGCAATTGAAACCCTGCCATAACCATTGTTTACAGTAAACTTTTTAACAACTGTCCAATCAGTTCCATTAGTGGATGATAAAATATATCCACCTCCACGATTGGTATTACCATTAGGGCTTGCTTTGGTACCCACCCAAATTTTATTGTTTTTACTAATTTGAATTGAAGCAGGTGCAAAAGGAACTTTAGCAGTGTTAGCAGAGTCAATGATTGGAAGTGTTTGTGTCCAAGTCAACCCATTATCAGCCGATCTGTATAAACCTACATTTGTTGTACTTGAAAAGGTTCCCATATAAAAATTAGCATCAATCGCTGCATAAATGACACTTTTATTATTCTCAGTTCTTATTGTCATATCATTTGAATACAAAAATCCATTGGTAGCACTTAATTTATCCCAGTTGATGCCGCCGTCCGTGGTTTTCCATATTCCAGCACCGATACCAGCTCTAGCTCCAAAACCTTCCCCCGTGCTTACATAGGCTGTTTTTTTATTGATCGTGTCAAAGACTATTTTACTAATTGAAAGTGTTTGCCAAAAGTCATCTACTTTATTCCAAGATGAATTTAGATTCGTAATATCATTATTATACCAAAGTCCACCAGAGACACCACCTGCCCACACTTTTTTGCCCGTTGGATCGTTGGGATCCCAAGTGAGTCCTCTTGTTCTGCCACTCACATTACTGGGGCCTAATTCAACCCAAGAAGCACTTGAAGAGGAACCTGGTATTGCATAAGTGGTTTTTTGTGTTTGTGCCTTAATGAAGTTCTGTTCTATGATTTCGGGTAATACTTCAGGCGTTGGTCTTTTTAGCTGTAAATTCATTGTCTTATTAAACTCCTGTAAAAAGGCATCTTCTATGCCCCCAGTAATTGCTTGAAAATTATCTTCTTGATGAATTTTATTGATACTTTTTTTGATGCTTTTTTTTGTACCCTTTTTCTCAGGCTTTACAACAGATGATTTGTGCTCTACGATTGTTGCTTTTTCTATACGAGTAGCTTGTTGAAGACTTTGAAAGCTTTGCTTATTATTAAAATACTTATTGATTGATATGAATACAATAAGCGCAATTAAAAAAATGTATTTACTATTTTTATAATTCATATGTTGACTTTTTTAAATTGTGTATTAATTCATAACCACTAACCTGTAACTTATACCTTTTTGATTTCTTCTTAATATAAAAAAAACAATTTATTGACGAAATATTGGATTTGCTTTTTTCATTTTTTATGTTTTCTACCCCATCATTAAAGACTGGCTTTTCTGATGGAAAGTATACATTCAATTCAATTAAAGTGCCTTCATTGTCTTTAAGCGTAAATGCAATGGGTTCATTATTGATAAAAACAGAATCGATCACGAATTTTTGATCAATTATTTTTTTGGGTATACTAATATAAATAATGAATCCTGTGCCAGAACCCATAGCAGATTGGTATTTCTGATAGGTCCCATTTATTAAATAATTCCTAGGGTTCTCAAAAAAACTTTTTTCCTGCGAAGTAGCTGCAAAACTAAATGCAAGGAACAAGATGATTAATAAATATTTATTCAAAATGATGCTATTGAATGAATTTGAATGTTTAACTAAAAATACAACCTATTATTGAAATAACATTATAAAATATATATATATAAAAAGAGAATGCCGCAGTAAAACTGCGGCATTCTCTTTTTTCAAAGAAAAACTAAAATTAGATTGGCTTCTTAGCTCTGCTAATTGTATTTCTATATTCAATTGGTAAATAAACTGTTCTATTTTTTTCTAGAAAACTTCTGCCTAATCACCAGTGGAATAAACAAAGGGGCCTCTATTAAATAACGGCGGTACATCCTTTTAGGTTCTTGGATTAAACGATAGAACCATTCAAGGCCGGCACCATGCATCCACTTAGGTGCACGTTTTGCCAATCCAGCCATCACTTCAAAAGCACCACCAATGCCCACATACAATGCAGGATGTAGTTGTGCTTTATTTTGCGTGATCCACAAATCTTGTTTAGGGGCAGTTAAACTTATGAGTACAATATCCGGAGCAGCTGCATGCACAGCGTCCACCATTTTTTTATTTTCTGCAGCGTCAAATACGGGCATAAAAGGAGGCACGTAAATTCCTACTATTTTACAATTAGGATATTGTTGTAAAATTACCCCTTTCAATTTTTCACCCACACCAGGTGAAGCACCTAATAAAAACAAACTAAAGTTTTCATTGGCAGCAAAAGCAACAAGATTTGGGAGTAAGTCTAATCCAGTAATGCGTTCAACAATTGGGGTATTTAAAAAAGAAGCTGCCCATTTTACAGGCATACCATCACAAACCACATAATCCGCAGTATTGTATGCATCTTGAACCTGTGGATTTTTATATGCAGCAAGAATAGAATTCACGGGTGTAATGGCCACTTGAATCAATTTTTTTGCTTGAATTGCAGTCTTAAAATCAGCAAGCAAATCTGAAGCAGTGATAGAACTTACCTGTGTACCTAAAATATTTACGCGCTGATGCATCTACAAATATACTGAAACAAAAAACCCGATAAGCAACTTATCGGGTTTTAAAAAGGAAGTGATGTTTATACTTTATGGTATAATATACTATTTTGGAATGTTGGTTCCTCTAGAAGGAATGTTAAAGATTTTTTCAATCTGTTCTCCCTTCATAGATTGTAGTTGCGCCACTGTATAACCTGTATTGGCCACATTTGAAGTCGCTCTAACGCCTCCTGGGATGATAACATATCTAAAATAAATATCTGCAGGAGCTAACTCATCATCTGTTCCAAACCAATCATTTGGATCACTGCCCCATTTAGTATAATCTTCAATACCGCCATCTATTATCCAGTGGTAAATAAATTTACCAGTCTGAGGTGTAAAGCTTACTTGAAAATTAAAATCTCCTCCGTCAAATATATATGGTAAAGGAACAAACCAGTTTTGAGTAGTTAGTGGTTTATGTGCCATATATGAAAGGATCACAGCACTTGAAAGATGCGTAGCTGTTAAGGAAGGTGCAGATTTGTTTGCTCTTAAAGCATTTTGATTTATATGAAACATTACGGTGTCTTTATAATCTGATAACTTAAAGTTGAACCAGTCAGAATAAATGACATTGGCGGTTCCAGTTGCACCAGTGGCACCAGCAGGACCAGCTGAACCAGTAGCACCAGCAGCACCAGCAGCACCAGCAGCACCAGCAGGGCCAGTTGCACCGGCAGGACCAGTAGCCCCATCTTTAGCACAACTTACAGTTGCAAGTGTTACAATAGTAACAAATAGGATTAAATTAATTTTTTTCATAATAGCTTCTTTAAATGTTTAAAAAATGAATGATTTAAGCATTAAACAAAATCTACAGTTTAATCTTAATGAATCAAATATATTATAATTTATCTATATTTTTAAAATAAATAATATAAATAAATTATAATTTACAATTATATAGTAAATATATATAATATATTAATTATACAATTCATTAAACTGTAGCTAAATACTAAAGCTGTAAAAATGAAACCTAATAAATTTAGGTAAGGATTGTATTAATTCGAAATCGAAATCACCTTGGTATCCAATTGCTGATAAATACTATTATTACTGATGTATTCTGGAACGAGCTCTTTCATTTTTCCTACCAATAACATCTCGTCGTTGGTGGTGCTTAAAATGGTCTCTAGTTCTAAGGTGTTTTGTTTCACCATTTCAAATGACACTTCACGTACTTGAGCAATTAAAATCTTTTCGTGGTAGGTCTGAGTCGTATTTTCTGCGTCGTTTAATAGTTCCTCGTATAGTTTTTCACCAGGACGTAAACCGCTGTATGTAATGTTTACATCAATGTTTGGAATCAATCCATATAAACGAATCATCTTACGCGCTAAATCTGCAATGGCCACAGGCTTACCCATATCAAATACAAAAATCTCACCTCCATTACCCATACTTCCTGCTTCCAACACCAATTGACAAGCTTCAGGGATGGTCATAAAGTACCTAGTGATATTAGGATGGGTCACAGTCACAGGGCCGCCTTTTTCAATCTGTTCTTTAAAACGAATGATTACAGAACCATTAGAGCCAAGTACATTCCCAAAACGGGTGGTGATGAATTTAGTAGCTAAATCTGGCTGATTGGATAAGGCTTGCACATACATCTCCGCCATACGCTTAGAAGCTCCCATCACGTTGGTCGGGTTCACCGCTTTATCGGTAGAAATCATCACAAAACGTTCTACTTTATGTTGGATGGCTAAGTCTGCGATTATTTTTACACCAATTACATTGTTACGCACTGCTTCGGTAGGACAAAGTTCCATCATCGGTACGTGCTTATATGCAGCAGCATGGTAAACGTATTGAGGTTCAAATTCCTCAAATAATTTTTGCATCCTTGTTTTGTTGGTCACATCCGCCAAATAGCTCACACAATTAATACGTGTGCCGTTTTCTTTTAATTCTAGTTCAAGATTATGTAGTGGCGTCTCGGCCTGATCACATAATATAATCACTTCGGGACTATAAGGAATTAGCTGACGCACAATCTCGGAACCAATAGAACCAGCAGCACCAGTGACTAAAATACGTTTGCCTTTAATCTGTGCTTTAATTTGGTTGTTATTAATTTGAATTGGGTCACGCTCCAATAAATCTTCGATTTTAATAGACTGTAATTGTCTACTAGAGAACTTACCTTCTGCCCATTTTGAATATGCAGGTACACTTAATACTTTAATGTCATGGTCTAAACAAAAATCAACCAATTCGTTTTTACGTTTGGTTGGTAAGGTATAGGTCGCAATAATTAATTCATCCACAGGCTTAATAGCCACCATCTCTTTAAACTCATTGAAAGAAAGAATGGGTGCACCATTTAAATTTTTACTGCCCTTTTTTCTGTCATCATCAATAAATGCAATCACTTGAATATTAGCAAGGCCATCGTTCTCAAGTACGCGCTGTGTAGCTACACCAGTCGCTGCAGCTCCAAAAATCACCACCGATTTTTTTTGCATTTTATAATTCTTAGCATAAGCAAAAAGATATTTAATCAATACCCTATAACTGATCAAGAATAAAAAACTAAAAATGGTGTATAATACAATGACCAAAGTCGTCATTGACAAAATAGTACTAATGCCTAATGCTACGGTGTTAATGACTAAAATAATGAAAGAAGATAAACCCACAGCAATCGCAATGCGGAGTGCGTCCTGCACACCAGTGTAACGCACAATACCAGTATAAGATTTAGTGGCAGAAAAAACCAATGCATTCACCAACAACATTAATAAAGTGGCATTCAACACATGCGGCCAATTGGTTGCAGCTAGGGCCACATTTTGTTGAATCAAAATTGCAATGAATAAGGCAGTCACGGTTGCGCCCAAGTCTAATAAAAAAATTATATACTTAGGTACAATGCTAAAATTGTTAATCTTAAACATACTTGTATTATGATCTATCAATTCTTAGGGGGGTTGATTTGAAGAGGTGAATTAAATCTACTCAATCTGGTGTAAAGTTAGGGAGCAAAAGGATGCAAAATGCATTCAGGCATCACAAAATAATGATGAATTATTATAAATTTATTGATAATCAATCTTTTAGAGGTTTTTAGCTGCCTGTTTTGCCTTCCACAGCCGCACTTCGTAATTAATAGAGTTCAAGGAATGGTCTTTATCTATCCAATGTAAAAAGTTGTTTAACAAAACTCCAGCTGGGCTAAGGGTATGGGTGACTAGGTTTTTACCAATCACACTGCTAATGGTTTCCATTTTGTTGCCAAACAAATAAGTGTTTTGATTTTAAATTAAAAGCGCATCGTTTAATACATGTTGCATGAGTACGTTGCCCGCATTGTCTAAAGCCAAAGCCAATTCTAAAAAATAAATGGATAATGAGTGCACTCTTTTTACCAGACTTTGACGCACCACTGCATATAAAAAACCAAAAGGAGCTGTGGTAAAAAATAAAACAAAAGCAATGCAAAAAAGCAATAAACTCTTGAATAAAGGCATTGGTGTTGATTTAATCATAAATTATTTTTTAGAATATTTTCAATGAGAAAAAAGTAGTGCATCAAGCGTAGTAATCGTTTGCTACAATGACCTAGAATCCTTTCTATTAAAGGACTTTAAGCGTTTTAGTAAATGTATCATTTAAGTTTGGTACTGCAAATTTTAATCCTAGATTTAATCAACCAAATAATTTATTTATGAATAACAAAGCGCTACTTGTTGGGATCAATGCCTATCCAAATCCCAATAATAATTTAAGGGGATGCATTAATGATATTGTAGATATGGAATATTTTATTGCTTCAAAAAATAAAGTCTATGCAAAAGAAAATATTAAAACACTCACAGATAGTAGGGCCACTAAAAAAAGTATATTAGACCATTTAAATTGGTTGTTATTGGGGGCTAGTGCAGGAGATCAACTACTCTTTCATTATAGTGGACACGGGGCACAGCTCCCTAGCAAGGGACATGCTTTTGAAAAAGACGGATTGGATGAGATTATCTGCCCATATGACTTTAGTGATGCGGATGCCAACAAAACGGCCATTCGTGATAAGGAATTTGCCAAGCTCTTTGCTAGCATCCCCAAGGGCGTGCATTTTGTATGGATATCGGATAGTTGCCACTCAGAAGATTTATCCAGAAAGCAAGTTATTGCTGATAGCTTAACATTTGATGCACCTAATGATAGAAAGTTCCGAAGATTCAATCATGCACCACAACACAGCGTCAGTTCACCAGTCTCAAGCCTCAGTGCCGCACCCATCCCTTTGCGTGGTGCATTGTTAAGTGGATGTGCTTCGCATCAGTTAAGCGCAGATGCGTATATCAATAACCGATTCAATGGCGCGTTTACCCATTATCTAATCAAAAATCTAAGCCTATACGGGCAGGATGCAAGCATGCAGGACATTGTAAAATACGTGAACATGGATTTAATGGATAATGACTATGATCAAAATCCACAGAGCGAAGGGTTATTGAAGTCTGAAAAATTCTTTACATAAAATCAAATAAATAATCAACTGAATAATTAATTAATATTTTAATTCATACTTATGAAAATAAATTTAAAAACTATCTCGCCTAATAAAATCATTCTAGGTTTTGTGATGATGCTGTTGTTGAACTATGGGGCTGCGCTTGCGCAGCCTCAACAAGGCCTAATGAGTAGACTCATTGAAATTAAATACAGTACCGAATTGTATTTAACCACTCAGATCAAAAATGAAACCAATTCAGCAAAAAGGGATAGTGCACTTGCGTTATACAATACCATGCGCTGGAAAATAGACGGATTTGTGTATCAACTAAGTAGTACCCTCATCACAAAAAATACTCCTAAAGCATTTAAACAATTAGACGCATGGTGTTATGTGCAAAAAGAACCAACATTAAATGTGGCAAGTTATCCATTGATAGAAGCACATGTGGAAAGTTTTGCAGCAATAGATGCATTGTATCAAACTCAAATTGCACCTACATTATACAATAAGCCCAAAACACTGAACCTCACTACCAATGTGTTTTATTTATTGAAGGACTCCTACTCTATTTTAAAAGGGCTAAGCGATTTAAAGTCAAGAAAAACCATGGCGATTGTGGAGCTATTGGATCATGCGAGGTTATTAAGTCCTGTTGAAATTGGGAAGGGTGTGAAATAGGAATTAAATTATAATATAGTATTTTTAGATTATAAAAGTAACCCATGATCTACCTACACAAAATACTACCAACATTCGTACTTCCTATCATGCTTGTCATAATAGTAATACTAATAGGATTAATAAAAAATAAGAAAAAGCTAATCTATATAGCAATAGGGATTCTATATATCCTATCAACCCCTATATTCTCTAATAATTTCATTAAACTAGTAGAAGGTAGTAAAAACAGAAAGCCAATAAGCGCTATAGATAGTGCAGATGCAATAGTAGTTCTTAGTGGAATGTTAGAAATAAATGAAGTTGGAGATTCTAACCACAGAGAATGGGGAGACCCAGATAGGTTTTTTGGAGGAATAGCTTTGTTTAAAGCTGGTAAGGCTCAAAAATTAGTATTTACTGGAGGTAAAATACCATGGAAAAAAGTTAAGAAAACAGAGGGTGATGTCTTAAAGGAATATGCTATTTCAAGTGGGATACCATCTGAAAAAATATTTGTAACGAAAGATGTGGAGAATACTGCAGACGAGGCAGTGGCTGTAAAAAAACTAATAAGCCCAAGTAAAAGAATCATATTTGTAACATCGGCTTATCATATGTATAGAGCGCAGCGGTTGTTTGAGAAACAAGGATTTGAGGTGATTTCTTATAAATTGGATTATAAAGCAGCAGGAATTCAATAGAAACTGTAATGGACTTTCTACCTAGTGCGGGAAATTTAGAATTAACTGAAACAGGAATAAGAGAATTATTAGGAAGAATATTCTATTTAATAAATAGCTAGTGACTCACTCCTTTACTAAACAAAACATTAGTAAAGGTTTTTATAATAATTTCAATGTCTAAAAGGATTGACCTTGTCTGTAAATACTCTTGTTCTAATTCAACTTTCTTCTCAATAGAAATATCATCCCTGCCGTTTACTTGAGCCCAACCTGTAATACCTGGCTTTAGTTTATCAACTCTGGCTGCGACACGCAATGCCATTAAATCATCTTGGTTATATAATGCAGGCCTAGGTCCTACAAAAACCATTTCTCCCTTAATTATATTAATAAGATTGGGTAGTTCATCTAAACTAGTCTTTCTTATAAACTTGCCGATTTTAAGTAAATATTGATTTGGATTTGTCAAAAGGTGTGTTGCAATATTTGGAGTATTCTTCTTCATGCTACGGAACTTATAAATATTGAAAAATGAATAATTAATGCCAACACGCTTTTGAATAAAGAATACAGGAAACCCATCCTCTAAAAGTATAGCTAATGATACAAATAGAAATAGCGGAGAAAAGATTATAATTAGTATAAAAGCAAGTAATCTATTAAACATTAAAATTGATTATATACTTCTGAAACTGTTCGTTTAATACCGTTATCTAATTTGATAGACGGGTGCCAGCCAAAATTATTAATTTTACTTGTGTCCATTAATTTTCTTGGAGTACCATCTGGCTTAGTTTCATCAAACAGGAGCTCTCCTTCATACCCAACTTCTGAAACTATCAACTCTGCTAATTCTTTTATAGAAACGTCAGTACCACATCCAATATTCACCAAGCCTTGTTCACTATAATTTTGTAATAAGAAAAAACAAGCATCGGCTAAATCATCAACATGCAAAAACTCTCTTCTTGGTGTTCCGGTACCCCAAATGGTAACAATTGATTCTTTATTTTTTTTTGCTAAAACTATTCTTCTAATTAATGCAGGAAGTACGTGTGAGTTTTCTGGATGATAATTGTCATTGGTGCCGTATAAATTTGTAGGCATAGCTGAAATAAAATTACAACCATACTGTGCCCTATAACTATCACACATTTCAATTCCAGCAATTTTCGCAATGGCATATGGTTGATTAGTTGGCTCTAAATATCCACTTAACAAATATTCTTCTTTCAATGGCTGTGGAGCCATTTTAGGATATATACAAGAAGAGCCTAAAAACAATAATTTAGTAACCTTATTCAAATAAGCTGCATGAATAATATTCGCCTCAATCATTAAGTTATCATAAATAAATTCTGCTCTATAAGTATTGTTGGCGTGTATACCTCCAACTTTTGCAGCAGCTAGTATTACATAAGCTGGTTTTTCTTTTTCAAAAAATTCATTAACAGCTTGCTGATTTCTTAAATCTAAATCACTTGAGGATCTTGTAACAATATTATTATACCCTTCTTTTCTGAGTTTGCGCTCTAATCCAGAACCTACCATTCCCCTATGTCCAGCGATATATATTTTATTATTAAGATTCATTAGATATTAATGTATTGAAAAAATAATAAGTTGTCAAGCTCTGAAATGTAAAAATTTTTTTTAAAGAATTTAAAGTAAATCATTTCAATAACCTTTAAATCAGAAAGGTTTTTCTTTTGAAATGTGGCATATATTTTATAATTATATTGACCATTTATAGTAACATTTTTTAATTTATAATCTTCTTTCAAGTATTCATTTGTAAAATAATTAATATTCTCATTTTTTTCGAAATCCGTAATTATTAAAATATTTTGATTTTTATTTTTTAGATTGTTTAAACCACTAAAGGTGTAAAATCTAGTAGATTCATCCCAAAATTTAGAATTAAAATTATTATAGAATATAAAATTATTATTGGTTTTATAAATTATATTTCTTGTCATCTCCTTTGAAATACTCTCTTGTATTAAATTTGCCCTCAAACTATCAATAGAAGAAATGATCGTAGTAGTAATGAAGATAGAAAATATAAAAGCGAATAAAATATTATAAGAAATTGTATGGTTAATTTTTTTAACAAATAAGCTCAAAAAATGTATTATAAAAAAAATACTTCCATAAATAAGTAATATTTGATTTCTGGAAGATGGATAATCAAAATTAGGAACATGATTAACTAAATTATAGGCAACTGAACCTGCAAAAAATAAAACAATACCTAAAATTAAAAAAACTGATATATTAAATTTAAAAATTTTTATTTTTATGTTTTCAGGATAAAAATTATTAAAAATATTTTTTCCAAAATAATAGAGTACTAAAAAAATTAATAAAAATATAGGGAATGAAAGATTTGCAGATCCTAAAATAGAAAAACAATAAAAAGGAAGATTTATGAATGAAAAATAAAATGTCTTAAGTAGTGTAAGAGGCGATAGCAAAATTGATTTAAAACTAATTTTATTATAATTAACCCAATCGCCAATTGGTGTATAATATTTAAGCTTAAAAAAACAAAATAATAAAGTTAATAGCGCAACTTCTAAATACAAGTATATATCTTTTTTTTTGTTGATTATCAAAATAATAAAAAATAAAACAGGTAAGTATAAAATAGTTGAATTTAAAAGTTGAAAAGAAAGAAATAGTGTTAATAGAAAAATTGCTTTTATAAGATAATGATTATTTTTTATATAATGAATGAATAAAAGAGTTGATAATAATTGAAATGTGTTACCAATTAAATATGGTGTTATTACTACATAAATTTTTGCAAAGTTAAATGGGATAGTAATATAGAGACATACAAAAATGAAAGCAAATAAGCTATTTTTATGTAAATTATTTAATATTGTTAATATTATCAGACAATTACAAATAGTTGTAATCAACATAATTGACCTATATAAATATGATTGTTGTATATTAAAATATTTACTTAAAAGATTGATATTCGTATGTATTAAGGTTGCATAAGGATGGCCTCCTGTAGCAGTATTATTAGTATAAAAAGTTTTTAAAATTTCATAACTTTGATCTTTAATAACCCAATCATCCCAAAAAACAGAATCGTTTATAAACAATAACGTGTTTGTAGAAAGAAATATAAATAAAAAATAAAAAATATATTTTTTTTCGAAATTTAGCATTATTATTGATTTTTAAAGGATTCTAAGGTATAAGTTAGACCCGCTATAGTGCTTACTGGCAAATCTTTACCTATTGCATTAACTATTTTTCTATTCGAGACAACATAATTTGTTGTTAATTTATTTAAGAATTCATCATTTATATTGGAATTAAAAATTGATATTATTTTAATAAAATATTTTATTAAAATTTTGGGAACGTTAACTAATAAAACATTTCTTTTTTTAACATTAGAGATAATTTTTATTAAATCATTAGTAGAAATGGGTTGGGAATCCGCAATATTATAAACACCCGATTCTATTGTATTGTTAACTATTAATTCACGGATAATGAATAATAGATTCTGTAAGGAACAAAAGGATCTTAAATTTTCGTAACTAGCAAGTGGCCATGGGATTCTATAATCGATAAATTTAGACAATAAATTTAGATTACCTTTATTTCCAGGTCCATGAACCATACATGGCCTCAAAATAAATACTTTTTTATTAATAGGTAGTTCTTTACTTAAAATATAATCTTCTGCTAATAACTTTGTTTTTCCGTAAAGACTTATTGGATTAGGAATAATTGACTCTGTTAAATTATCAACATCATTATCAGCAACTGCTTTTACTGAACTTAACATAATAAATATTTCAGAATCTGAATTAAGAAATGCATCAAATAATTTTATTGTTAATTTAGTGTTGGCTTCAAAATAATCATTATAGTTTGAAGCACCTTTAAGGTCATGTGCTTTACCAGCTAAATGTATAACTACTTTTTCTTTGATAATTGGATCTTGTATTCTATTAAATTTTGTAATTAAAAATTCTTTATCAAAATATTTAATAAAATTTGAGCCTATAAAACCACTTGAACCTGTTAAAAATATATTAATCATATGTATTTTTCAAATAATTTCCAAGTAAATCTAAATTTAATTTTAATAGGAGAAAATGGTAAATTATAGTTTGAAAGTATACTACAAATTTGATTGGTAATTTTTAGATAACTTTTTAAACCACTACTACTGACACCGCCAGATTGCATAATAGTTGTAGTTGCGTCTAGGTATTTCCATTTAATCTGATTTATATAAAAATATCTAACGATTAAATCATAATCAGCTGCAATACTTATATCTGTTCTATAAAAACCAAGTTTATAAAAAATTGATTTTTTTATAAAAATTGAGGGATGTGGAGGCATAGAACCAATTAACAAATTTTTTGGCTTCCAATTAAAAGAAGAATATTTCCGTGTGAAATTTTGGTCTTTATTACATTGTAAAATATTACCAATACTAGCATCTAAATTGTTATTTGTATGAAAATCAACAATTTTACTAATTACATAATTGTCATAAAAGAAATCATCAGAATTTAAAATTCCTATTATATCCCCTGTTGCCTGTAAAATTCCTTTATTCATTGCATCATAAATGCCATTATCATCTTCACTAATGAAATAAGATATATATTTTTTAAATTTACTGATAAGGTCTAGAGTTAAGTCAGAAGAATTTCCATCAATAATTATAAATTCTATGTTACTATAATTTTGTTGTAAAACTGAATTTATACAACGTTCAATGTGTTTTTCAGAGTTATACGTTACAGTTATAATTGAAACTTTCATTAATTGTATTTAGAATTAAAGACTTGTTTAAGTAATGATATATACTTATTTAATAAGTGCTTATCATTGATTTTATTTTTAGGTATTTTATCTTCATAGATACTAATTTTTTTGATGCGACGATATAAACCGATATGCCATAAAAGAATTCTTATTAAAAGAGCAGATATTATAGATAATTTCAATAAGATAAATGTTCGATAACTATAATATTTTCTAAAAATATATACCAGCCCAATTATATCATTTTCAAAAGCACTAATAGAAAATTCATTTGATGATGAACCTCCTAAATGAATAAGTTTTGTTTTATTTAGTTTTATAATTTTAATATTATGCAAATGTGCTCTTAATCCAAATTCACAATCTTCATGATAAAAAAATAAATTTTCATCTAATGTTCCAATTCTCTTGAAAATTTCGGATTTCATAATTACTGCTGCAAAAGAAACGTAGTTTATTTTTTTATTATAAGTTGTAGATTTTTTAAAATATTTTATAAATTTGAAAATAATTGAATAAAAATCCGAAATTCTTAAAAAAACTTTTAAAGGACTAGGAAAATTGAAGATACTTCTTTGAATTGTGCAATCTGAATTAAGAATAACTGGAGAGTAAATTTCATCATTTTTTAATTTTATCTCATTTAATAAATCATTAATAGTATCCGTGAATAAAATAGTATCACTATTTAATAAAAAGATGAATTCACCCTTTGCGTAATTTATTCCAATATTATTAGCCTTTGAAAAGCCAATGTTTTCAGATAATGCAAAAATTTTTATATTTTTAAAAGATTGACTTATATTAGATACTGAATCATCATTAGAATTGTTGTCAATTAAAATTATCTCATAACTGTAATTAGTAATTGAATTAAAGATTGAATTAATACAATTGTAAGTAATTTCTTTAGTATTAAATGAAATAATAATTATTGAAAGATCAAATTGATACATTTAAAATTGAATAAATTTATATGGTAATACTAATTTTGTTAAACTAACATTAACAATTATTAATAAAATTGCCAGTACTAACACAGTAAAGATGCCAAAATGTTTGTCCTTAAATAAAAATACTAACATACTAAACAAACAAATCTGAACAACACCAATTATCTCGCTAAATCTATAAGCAAATAAATAAAAATCGTATAAGAAAAAGGCAATAGATAGCGAAATAAAACTAGATTTTAATAAAAAAATAAAATATCGAGATTTTTTTTCAATGATCTTATAATTAAATAAAAAAACAAAATTTAGAATGAAATATACTAGAAATCTATTAAATATTCCAATATTACTAGAATCATTAGATTCTTCCATAAATGATTTATAAACATATATTTTCTCGGAAAAAAAGGGTGGTGTAACGTAAGTTGAAATTTTTAAAATACTTTGATGTGTTATAAAAAATATAATATTTATTAGGTTTAATAAAACCCAAAATTTAGGTTTAATTGTTTTAAAATTAAGGAAATATAAAGGAAAAACAACTAGTAAACTAACATGAAAAAAACTGCCTATTAAAATTGCAATACAAAATTTTGCAATTTGTCTATTGATAATATATGGTATTGAGAATAAAAAAAATCCCGTAGCAACACCTATTCTAATTTGTGTCATTTCGTGTAACAAAAAGAAATTAGACGAATAAATTACAATTGCTAAAAAAGCATAATGAATTCCTAAAATTCTTTTAAAAGAAATGAATTTAATTGAAACGCCAATAACTGCATAAATAAGAAAGAGATAAGCATATTTATTACTGAATGTGGAAATTAGTTTTATTACGGCATAAAATCCTGGATCATTTATTACTGGAACAGTTTCGCCGTTTGAGATTTTATCAAAAAATGTTACATAATTTTCGTAGTCTCTGCTTATTGTCTCTTCCCTAAATCCGGCAATTATTATAAATATTATTAATAATAAATAAAATAAAAAATATTTATAGAATTTTATAGAATTTTTATCTGATTTATTTTTATAAAAATCAATCAGATAAAAGAATAATATTGAGATTATTGGCAAAAGATAATAAACCATCAATTTTTTTGAAAAATATTTATCATATTATTTGAAACAGACTCCCAACTTAAATTTTGTACATCTGCAAATGCAATTAATGATTTATTAAAAGCTAGACTTGGTTTATTATAAATTTCGATAACACGGTTAGCAATTTCAGCAGGAGAATTAATTGGAACTAACCATGCATTATCTTCATTAGCTGGATAGTGTCCGGTTGAAATTACTGCTGTTCCAGTTGACATTGCCTCAATAACTGGGTAATGAACTGCACCTAATTGTAGATTAACTGGAGCTATTAATAGATCCAAATTTTTATAAAATTCAGACAATTCAATATCATTTTTTGGGTAAATTTTAATAATTGACTTATCGCCATCTATTAAATTTTCATTACCAAAAACTGCAATTTTTAAAATACAATTTATCGAGTGGGTTTGTAAAATCTTATACGCATTTAAAACATCGATCGTTCCTTTTGATTTTTCTATTCTTCCAATACAACCTATAATTATATGTTTTTTATTTGAAAAAAAAGGAGGTTTATTGTTATTATTAAAAATAGAAAAATCAATTCCCGGGAATACACAAAAGTTTGATTTTAAATACTTATAATTAAAATATAGTGGTGAATTTACAATTCTAATCAATTTTAGTTTGTAAGTTAAAGTTACTAGAGCTGAAAATATATTACCCTTCAAAGAATTATCGAAATATTCAGGTTCATAAGCCTGTATGTAATAAAATTTATTGCAATTTTTTTTTGAAAAATATACTGAGTATGCTGTTAATGAGTAATTAGCTAGTATGATATCTTCATTTGTTGTATGTTTATTTATAGCTTTAGTTAATCCATAAAGCTGTCTTAATCGAAAAAAAATTGATTTTGAAAATTTATTAAACTCTTTTAAATCTGAAATTAATTCACCATTAAGATTGAAATATAAAATAGTTGCATTGGTTGGATAATAAGGAATATAATTTAAATTTTTATTTGGAATACAAATAAAATATGTCTCATGTCCTAATTTAATCCATTGATTTGCTAAATTTGATAAAACCCTAAAACCACCTGCTTTCCCAAAACCCAATATTGGAATATAAATTTTCATTAAATTTTGAAATTATTGATAATTGAAATAACTTCATCAATTTCAGTTGAGGTCAAAATTGGACTAATTGGCAAACTTAAAACTTCGTTATGAATTAATTCAGTAATTGGTAGTTCTAAATTTGAAAATTCAAGGTAAGCAAGTTGTTTATGTATAGGGATTGGATAATGTATTAAAGTCTCAACATTATTTTCTTTTAAATAATCAATTAATTCTTGACGAAATTTTGTCCTAATTACAAACAAGTGCCAAACATGACTAGATTCGTCTATTTCCTTTTTTATGGGTAATTTGATTAAAGGATTATTGATTTGAGTTAAATATCTATTAGCAATTTCAGATCTTATATTATTATCTTTATCTAAAAACTTAAGTTTAACCCTCAAAATAGAAGCCTGTATTTCATCTAATCTAGAATTAATTCCCTTATAAATATTTTTATATTTAACAATTGAACCATAGTTTGCAATTGCCCTGATTGTTTGTTCTAACAATTTATTATTAGTAGTTATTGCACCTGCATCACCTAATGCTCCAAGATTTTTTCCAGGATAGAAGCTATGACCAGCTGCATCAGAAATACTACCTGTTCTCATTTTATTAAACATGCATCCTGCTGCTTGTGCATTATCTTCAACTACTAATAAATTATGTTTTTTTGCAAAATTAATTATATTTTCATTCATAGAATTTTGCCCATATAAATGAACTAGCATTATAGCTTTTGTATTTTTATTGACTTTATCTTCTAAACAGGTATAATCAATATTATAGGTATCAATTTCAGGTTCTATAAAGACTGGCACTAAATTATTTTCTGTTATAGCTAATACTGAAGCAATATAAGTATTGGCAGGCACGAAAATTTCGTCTCCAACCTTAAGATTACCTAATTCAATAAAAGCTCTAAATATAATTCTTAATGCATCTAAACCATTGCCAACCCCAACACAATAATTGGTTCCAATAAAATCAGAATATTCTTTTTCAAAATTCTTGACTTCATTGCCAAGTAAATACCAACCACTATCAATTACTTTTTTGATAGCAATATTCATTTCAGAATTATAAGTGTCATTAATTTTCTTAAGATCTAAAAATTTAATCATGGTTGACTATATAAATTTTAATAATTATAATCGCTATAATTAGCAGTTACATTTGTGATATCTTGATTTAAAAAAAAAGACAAGATGACATTTTCTAAATCTTTATCTAATTTAAATTCTTTACCAAGAAGTATTCTTTCAACTTTCTTTATAAAATTATCATCATTTAAGATTACATCTTTCATTTCAAAAAGTAAATTATTATTTTTTAAAAATTGGTAAAAATTTAATGAATTATTCGACAAATCAAATTTAGGCATTTCAGAAAGCAAAATAATAAATGGTATTTTTGAGTGCAGGCACCGATACAATAAAGTATGACTTAAGCAGTCAAAAATTACTAATTTAGAATTTTGTATAAAAAATTCGTTATTCTTAGTAATATTTAGACAATTTTTAAATAAATTATTATAATCATGAATTTTATTATTTGGGTGAGGTAAAAAATATATACCATAATTAATTAATTTATTTAAGAATAAATTAACATGATTATATTTTTTAAAGTGATCTTCTGCGTCATCATAAAAATTATTAGTATTATTCCAAAGTGTTATTTCACGTCCAATCCAAATAATATGATTTTTTTTAGATTTATAATTAATTTTAAAACGATTCTGATTTATTAAAGGTGGATTAAAAGACCAACTATAAAACAAATTGGAAATGTCTTTTTCCATTTTTTCGGAAGTTCTATTTTTCCATTCTGAATACCCTCCACCATGTTGAATTCCAATTAATGATATTGTTTTGTTAGAAAATAAAATACTCAAATATAAATAATTATCACTCATTAAACAAGCTGGCGATCCTCTATAAATACTTGGCAATACATTTGAATTATTCAGAATAGTATTAGAAAATAAAATATCAGGTATAAGTTTAATCAAATATTGTAACTCATTTTGTATTAAAATATTTTCAAGATTGTTTATAAAAAATGATTTGAATTCTTTATTAATCACAAAATTAAAATTTCTTAGTTCAGCTTTAAGAAATATATGTGAGAGTTTAGATAAAATTTTAGAGGATCTACCTCCAGGAAGTATTCCTATTTTAAAATATTTGATAGGAGAAACTATTTTTAACAATTTGAAAATAAAATGATATAATAGATTTTCTTTATTATATGTTTTATTATATTTTATTTGATAAAGAGCAATATTATTTGAAATAATTTTATTACTTAGTTCTTTGTCATTTATATAAATATATTCAAAATAAGAAAGCCAATACCTTAGATAAATTAAAATTTTATCTTCATTTTTGCGTTGTATTTTATATAACGAAAGCCCATTAATATATAATTCTATAATCTCTTCGATTACCATAAAAGTTTATTTTCTAAAATTTCTGATAATTAATAGAAAAAGTTGCCTACTAGATTTGTCACTTATAATATAGAATGAAATTAGTGTTAGATTTAATATGAAGATTGATGAAATTAATGCAAATAAATATGACCTATCTTTACTTATAACTATTGGGATTTTATTTTGAAAGTAAAAATATAAAGTAGTAACAAATAGAATAAAAAAAAATAATTTTCCTAGCCTTTTAAGTAGATTAGTATAAAAATGGTAATCTAAAAAGAATTTACAAGAATAAATTACATACACTGCGTAGACTAACAATGAAATTGATTTTGAATATGAAAAATATATAATATTTTCATTTTTAAAAAATACAAATATAATTAAAAAGTATAAAAATGGTAATATTATGGAGGCAGTATAAATATTTTTGATTCTTTGTTTTGAAATAAGGATATAGTTGAATGGAACGGAAATCGAAAACCAAATCAAAGAACTAACTAAAGTTTTCGTGATTATTATAGAATCATAATATTCTATTCCAAGCCAACTTATAATAATTTTATCGGTAAAAAAAATTAAAGTAACTAATGGTATTATTATAATTGGTAAAAGAGTTTTAGTAATATGATTAAATATTTTATAGAAATTATTTAAATCATTATTGACAATCAATTCGTTAAACCTAAAAAGAAAAGGAGCAAAAATTGTATTTATTAACCCAATTAGTAATGTAATTATAGAAATTCCAATAGAAAATGTCGCCATATTTGATACCGAAGTTAATCTAGCGATTAAAAAATTATCAGTATAAAAAAACAATGCCCAACAAATAGTTCCAATAAATGAACTGAAAGAGAGATATTTTACTTTATTATAAGTTTCTCTTGAAAATTTAAATGATTTAATAAGAAATTTGAAATCATATAAATATTTTTTTTGAATTATATACAGACAAGTAAATGCAGAAAATAAATTCATTAATTGAATGAATAAAAAATATGACAATAAGTCATTTTTATTTGCATGAAAAAAATAAAAAACTGATAATATCTTTAAAATATTAAAAAAAAGGTCAATGGAATGATATATATTATCTTCAATTCTAATGGAAAAAACTGATTGGCAAAATCTTTGTAAAATGACGGTAGGCGCAAAAATTATTAAAATTATCAAAAGTGATCTTAAAAGATGCACATTATCACTAGTTATATTATTTAAAAAATAATTAGGATTTATAATTATAGCTAAAAGACACAAAGAAAAAACTATAACACCTATTAACATAATAAAATATATAAAAGAGAAAATTTTAATTTCATTTTTTAAATCTTTTTGAGAATTAAAATCAGAAGCAAATTTCTGACCTGCATCTAAAAAGCCAATATCGGCATATTGAAAAAAGATAGTCAAAGAAATGCAGAATGAATAAATTCCGTAGATATTTTTATCAGTACTAATTTTTGGAATCACAATAAGAAAAGAGAGGGTTCCTATAATGAGTCTTAAAATTTTCCAAAAATATATTTTAAGATACTTATTTGAGTACATATAATTATCTATTTGTCATCTTCTTTGTAATGAAATATATTTCATTACAAAGAAGATTTATTACTTTAAAATCATTTTTGTGATTTATTTCGTTCTTTATCTTGTTGTGTAAAAATGATATATCATTAATTAAATCATTCATTATGCTAAGCGAAGAAAAAAAAGCATGAGTCACCTTAGGTTTGACAAGTTGATTATTAAAATCATTTAAAAAAACATCATTCTCTATTAAATTCATTATTTTTTCAAAAGTCATAATTTCACCTTTTACATAACATTTTTCATAAACTGCTTTTATGAAATCAACATCTTCTGGATAATCCAAAGACCAATGAAATGTAGATATATCTTTTTTATTACTTACAAAGTGTGTGTCAAATTGAAATTGTTGTATATTAAACAAGTGTGGATGGAAAGTAAGATAACTAAATGCATGTATTCTTTGTGATGGCGCAATTGCATTTAAAAAAGCATTTTCTAATGCTTTAAATGAAATAATATTTATATCGTAGCCTCCTGGAAGTGTAGGATTATCATAGTTGTTTAAATAATCACATTTCAATTTTAAAAAACAACTTAATGCTTCACTTACAATAACAGGATCTAACAAAGGACAATCGCCTCCAATATATACTATAACATCAGCTTTAAAAAGTTTTGCATTTTTATAAATTCTGTCTAACACATTTTCGGCGTCTCCCCTGTAAATACTGATATTTTCATTTTTAGCGATATTAGCTAATTCATTATCGCTTGTTAAATCTGTAGTAGATAAACAAATTTCATTAAGTCCAATAATATTTTTAGAGATATCAATTATATATTTTAATACTGGTTCTTCTTTAATTTTTAATAATGATTTACCCGGAACTCGTGTTGAACCAGCTCTAGCTACTATAATTCCTAAAACTTTCATTGTTTATTTATTATTAATTTTTTAATCTTCAAACAAGTATTTTGTGTATTTAATGCATCTTCACCATTACTTTTTAAAGGAATATTATTATTTATAAAATCAGAAACTCCTTTCCATAGATTTAATAAAGCATAGTTTAAAGTAGAATTACGGGAATCAACTAAGTTTAAAGAAGAATAACCTTTAAAAACTGGATCTTCAATTACATTATAAATATCTATTTTGAATCCCGAATCATATAAACGATATCTTCCTTTTTCAAAAATTAAATCTATTTCAAATAAACTATGGAATTTTTCATTTGATGAAACTAATGTAACTCTAGCATCATTAAATTGCAAAAAAGCTGAAACAGTTGGATCCTCTATTGAATAATCAATTTTATAATCGAAGGAAGTTGCTATTTTTACTTCACCAAAAATATATCTTAATATATCGATAGCATGTGAACCATTATGTAAAATTCCTTTTGAATAAATTACAACTCCATTAATAAAGTTGCCTAAATTTCCTGATTCAAAATCGTCTCTAATTAAGTTTATATCATCGTCATACCTTCTTTGATAGCAAACTGCTAAATTTGTTGTACTATTTTTATATAATTCTATGATTTTTTTTCCGCTTTCACTATCAATTGTTAAAGGTTTCTCACATAGAACCAATTTTAAGTTATATTGTAATAGTTTTTCTAAATAATATTCATGAAATGAATTATTTACAGCTATAACAACTACATCAGGAGATTCTTTCATCAATACATCGAAATCATTAAATGTTTTTACATTCCATTTTTTTGAAACACTTTCAAGAACTTCAATATTTACATCAAAAATACCCATTAACACAAATTGCTGTAGTTTCTTTATTGCATGACAATGAGTTAAAATAGATGAGTCAGTAATTGAATCATATCCACATACAATTTGACCTGCACCAATAATTACAACTTTAATCTTATTCATGAATTAAACTTAAACAATGTGATCTAAAAATATTTGCAAGATCATTTAATTTAGAAAAAGTAGAAATGTCTTGGTCAATCATATTAAGCCTTATAGATGAAGAAGGCAGTTGTCCTGTATAAGAATATGTAGGGACTGATAATGACGATGCTTCTAATAAAAACATTGAATTTAAGCCAACAACAATACTAGATATTTTGAATATTTTATCTTTTCTAAAATCTTTTACCACTTTATAAAATGTATGATTTTTAAGTATATTATCAAAAATGTTGTCTTGTGAAGGATGTAGCTTTACAAGCAAAAATAATTTATTGTCCGTTTTGGAATTCAAGTCTTCAATTTCATGTATTATATAAGATAATAAATCTTTTATGTCGCTATCACTTGATTGTTCCCAATTCCACATGTCAGATTTGTCAAAATTATATTCAGATGCAAAAGTGATTATTTTGTAATTTTCTTTAATTTCAAGTTCGACAAAAATATCTTCCTTTATTAATTGTTGGTTAAGTTTATTAGAGTTAAATAGAGGATGAATAAAAGAATTAATTTTATCACTCTCCCATCCAAGTTCAATTAATTTATTGACACATGCATCATGAGGTACGAAAATATAATCTGGTTTATAGTACCATTTCTCAGCAGTATTTTCGTTAGCAAACCTTTGCCATAAATTCCAAAAATGATCAATAACTGAAATTACTTTATACCCAATTTGTTGAGCAAGTATCATCAAGTCTTTTTCAATTGAACTGCCTGCAGATGAACCAACTATAATGTAATGTGGATCAAAATCGAGAATAATTTTTTTAATTTGTGACAAATTAACTTCTTGAGTATTATATACATTTAGGTCTGTATTTTCAAAATATTTAAATGAAACTGGAGATGCAATTGCTATACTACCTTTCACAGGTTCTAATGTTTTTACTAAAGCACCTAACAAAGAACCGGCACCTGCTTCTTTAGAAGCAAATATTATTTTTTTATTTTTTAAATCTTGTAAATCCAATTTAAATTTTTGAAACTATTCTATTCTTATTTATTGAATTTGATATCATATCACAAATTCTTATTGACTCTAATGCGTCTAATAAAGAGTTTTCCGAATTTTGATTGCTTTTTATCTTTCTAATGAAATTATCAATTAGATTTTCAAAATAACCCTTATGAATGCCATTAATTTGATAATCTTCATATGTGTCAATTGAAGTAACATTATTATTTTCAGAAAATAACTTTATATTCATATTATAATCTTCTACTTCTAAATACCCTTTATTCCCCCATACCTCAAAAACAGTATCCCTTGCAGTTGGACTCAATGGTGGAGTACACCATGAAATTTGTAGTAACGCATTAACATTATTTTCAAATTTTAAATTAACTGTTAAATAATCATCAATAGAGTTAAGCTGATTTCTTGAGATTGCATATACTTCAATTATTTCAGATTTTGTTATCCATCTCATTATATCTATATCATGCGGGGTCAGCCAATAAGCTAAATCGGTTTTACCCAAGACTCTTTGTACTCTGACATTATTTGAATTTCTCCTTGCATAAATATGTCGAATTTCACCAATTTTTCCTTGATCAATGGAATACTTTAGTGCTTGAAATCTTGGACTATACCTTAAGACATGACAAATTTCAAAAACTTTATCATAGTTTTTTAATAAACTATACAAATATTCCGCATCCTCTTTTGACTTTGCAAATGGCTTTTCAAGTAAGATATGTTTTTTATATTTAATAGCAGATTTAACTGGTTCTATTCTAACCCATTCGGGAGTTGTAATTATAATTGCATTTAAATCTGGATTTTCTACCATCATTTTATCATACTCAGAATTATAATAAAATTTTATTTCGAATTCTTTTCCAAATTTCTTACTGTTGATTTCGGAATTTCCTGTAACACAAATTAATTCGCAATCAGTTCGTTGTGAAATAATTTTACTATAAATGTTAGCCATTATGCCCGTACCTATAATTCCAATTTTAATTTTAGTCATTACTTAATAGAATTTACTTCACTTAATTCAATTTCATTCAAGATTGATATGCATTTATGTGTACTAGTCAAAGGGATTAATTCTGTATTATTGTTTTTCCATTTTAAAATATAATCAATTTCATTTTCATAATAAGAACCATCTAATTCAATATTGTAAAAATAATTACTCCTTTTAGTGTGTATCTCAACCCAGTAAAATTCTGAAGCGTTTCTTATTAATTCAAATTTATTAATATTTCCATTGGGAGTATGCAAGCAGATTGTAATAAATGTTTTATTGTTATCAATTGTAATATTATTAAATTCATGTCCGATTATTTCGAGTAAAATTTCAATTCCATGTATACCATAAAAATAAACTGAATTTAATCTTGGGTCATCACCTAGATCGGTGCAATTTGCAGGAACTTTTACACAAACATTAATTAAATCATTACCAATATCTAATAACATTTTTTTTATTACATTAATTTCTTTTGAAAATCTCAAAGGTGAACTAGAAAACATAGGAACCATTAATTTACTAGACAAAGCGATT
The DNA here is from genome assembly GCA_044354025.1 of Sediminibacterium sp. GTDB lineage: Bacteria > Bacteroidota > Bacteroidia > Chitinophagales > Chitinophagaceae > Sediminibacterium. The sequence goes on along the minus strand of JBILAW010000001.1, from coordinate 25,885 downwards.
AAATCCTTGGATTCTTCGACACTTAAGGTAAATGGCTTGTCAACAAAAACTGGTATATGTTTTAATAATGCTGCCTTTGTAGGTAAATAATGACTATCTCCAAATCTACCAATTACAAAAGCTAAATCTACTCCTTCTAAAGCATCTTCAATACTTATTGCATGTTTTAAAATATTCAATTCTTTAGCTTTACGCTTAGTCTCTTCTAAATTTTCACCATATATAGATACAACTCTTGCATATTTATAAAATTTAGAATTAGAAAAATTAATTAGTCTTCCAAATGCTTCAGTATGAGTACTATCAGAACCTAAAAATGCAATTTTTATCATGATAGATTCCATTTAGTGCCACAAATATGTCTAATACCTTCCTCACATACAAAATAATAAACTGTATATAATTCACCATTTGCTAATTCTATAGTAAATGGATATCCACAATCCCAAGTAGGACAATCATCACGCAAAATATACTCATTTTTAACATCCCAGGACATACCATTATCATAACTAACACATGCACGTACTCCAAATGGAGCTTTCCTATATCCATACGTACACAAAAGATTTCCATTTTTTAACTTACTAATGCTTCCTGGTTGCCCCCAAATTCCAGTTCTATTGGAAAATGTCCAACTCATGCCGCCGTCATAACTTCTGGCCGTACATAAATCTCCTACACCACCAACTGGCATAAACTCATTTTCAGTATGAAAATCTGCATCAGCTCTAACCATTGCAAGAATTTCACCATTACCCAAGTGCAATAAAGATGTCTCGTTATAATTTATACCCTGAAGTTGAGAGAACTTTCCATTTTCATCTGACATTATTCTTATTGGAGAACACCAAGTAGTTCCTCCATTGAAAGAACGAATAACCCATGATATATCACTTCGTTGTGGAGCACCAGTGTAAACAGGCATTAACAATGTTTGATCCGGCATTTCAATAATAGGGTCTCTACTACAAGAAGGTCCAATTTGTTCAGAATCAGTAACTCCTATTTGATTCCAAGTTAAACCATTGTCAATTGAACTAATAATAATATTTCCAACTACTGAAGTTAATAAACCATGTTCAACTCTATGTGAAAATATTTTCTCTGGTGGATGTATACAGCCTTTACTATTAACAATTTCAAGTGCTACAAACCTAACTAAAATTGTTCCATTTTTTAAAACTGTTATTGAAGGATCATTGACCCCATAATTTGATTTATATATAGTTCTTTGGCTATTAGGATCCCAAGTCAAACCATTATCATTAGAAACTATCATTTCAATTGAAGAATCTGGATCATGATGTGTAGCTACACCAGATTTTGCAGCATCAGCACTAAATTTACTAGCTTTTCTAAAAACGACTGCAAGTTTCCCGTTAGACAGATAAGAAATATGTGGGAAAGAACAATACTTATCGTTTTCTTTCCAAATTATAAAATTTTGCATTTTCATTTATTTATTATTTACAAACTATTAAAATTAACACAACCATAAATAGCTGAGACAGTCAAATGCCTATGAATACTAAATCCTTTATTATTATAACTTTGGGGATCTGTATATCTTCCAACATATATCATATCACCATTATGATCATCATCATTACACCATATATAGTCATTTTCCCAAAGTAAATCACCATTATTTATTATGAAATACATAAAAAAGGCATAGGTATAATGAAATGCCTTTCCTAATATTGGCTGGTGTTCACTTTTAGGCACAATTCCTCTGGTTGTATTTTTTAAGTTTTTATCTACCAAAATCCATTTAGATTCATTAAATTCTTCTAAAAAAAAGGGCTCTTTTAAATACCAATCTTGATTGTAAAATGTTGGATATTCAGTATTGTTTAAACCAATACCAAATTTATCCCTAAAAAATTTTATGCTCAATTTAATATTGTTTTTTAAAAATGGATGTACTAACAATAGAATTTTATTATCTTCTTTAGCCTTTATAATTTGGTTTTCATCCAAGCATAATTTTGGAATGTTAGTTAAATCAAAATCAATATAACTAGAAATTTTCTTCAATTCATCGTATCCAATGAAATCTTTTTCAAGTATTTTTTTAGCAAATACTAATCTTTCAAATTCTTCCATTTGAAATAATCTAAAATTTTATTATAAAATAATTGATAATCTTCTTTAAAATACTTTTCTATTTTTTCAAATTCCAATTGTAATAAATCATACCTTATTCCCCAGCCAGTTTCTATAAACCAACTTAATTTATCTGCAGGTGCATTGATAATTTCAATTGACTTTTCTAGATTTTTTAGTGATAGCTTTCTGAAAAATGTGAAATAAGCACGATATTGGTGATAATTTGAAGCAACTAATATTATTTTTTTCCAGTTAAATTTAATGCATAAATCAATGACATTATTAGCTTGTTCATCTGTATGCATAGATTTTTTTTCATAAATTATGCATTCTTTTTTAATTCCATTTTCTAACAAAATTGGAATTAATTTATCTCCATTGATTGAACCATTAGTTTCATTGTCATAACCACCAGAAACTACAATTTTTGGTGCCCAACCTTGCTTAAACAACTTTATAGTCCTTTCAACTCTGTTATAACCATCACCTTCTAGTAAAATAATAGCATCGGATTTCTTTAGTGTGTCGTTACTACATAAAACGATAAAAATTTCCTTATTTGTCATGCTAAAAGAGATTCCAATGTAATGGCATTCCTGCTTCAATATCAAATTTTGCCTCCTTACCTACTAAAACTTTTTTATACTTTGGCAAAATTCCTAATGCCGGTCTAAGTTCTTCAATGTCATTTAAATCCAATATTTTGCCTTTTATTATGTTTTGTTTGGCATAAAGACCTCTCCTTTGAACATACACCGTTTCTTCTTCTTCTTCAACTACTACTTTTCTAGTAGAGCCTAATGCAGCTTCAACATTTCTAATCCTGTCAACCATAATTTTAAATTCATTAACATCCATTGAATGTGGATGATCTGGTCCATTATCTTTTTTGTTTAATGTAAAATGTTTTTCAATTACGCATCCGCCAAGAACAGTTGAGGCAATTGGGACTATATCAGTTGGAGCATGATCAGAGCAGCCAGATAAAACGTCAAATGTTTCTTGGTAAGATTTAACAACTTTTACGTTTGCACTTTCGATTTTTGATGGATAATTTGTGATGCATTGTAATAATATTAAATTAGTATTTCCAGTACTCTCAATTACTTTAATTGCTTCGTCAATTTCGGATAAACTTGCATCTCCAGTTGCTAATATTACTGGCTTACCCTTTTTTGCAACATACTCTATCATTTCTAACCATGTAATTTCGCCAGAACCTATTTTAATGAAAGGTACATTTAAAGAATCAATTAAATCAACTGCCTCAAAGTCGTATGGAGATGAAGAAAAATGAATCCCTATATCTTTACAATGTTGCGCAACAATACTATGCCATTCTCTTGGAAATTCTGCATCTTTAAAAACTTCATTCACAGGTCTACCCCATGTACCATGAACACCCTTTAATTTCATCTGTGCAAAACCTTTTGCAGAAACTATTTTCTCCGAAATAAAACTTTGAAATTTGGCACAATCAGCACCAGCTTCTTTTGCAGCATCACAAAGTTTTTTTGCCTTTTCTAAATTACCATCAAAATTAGCACCAATTTCAGCAATAATATAAGATGGATATCCATTACCTACTTTTTTTTCTGCAAAATTAATTTCTTTTGAAAATTTGATTGTTCTCATGATTTACTATTTAAAATATATATTTAATGTTTTATGTAATATTTCTGACTGGATTTTAGCTTCATCTAAATTCCAATAATTAGTTTTCAGTTGTACCATTCTTGGTTGTAGATACTCAGCAACTGGACATAATCCTTCTTCTAATTTTTGCCACACTCCAGGTGCAGATTTTAATTCATTTTGAAATAATGGTTCAAAGTATGAAAGTTTCCAAGCAGCATAAAAACCATCACCGCCATTTGACTTATATAATTCTCTAAATTTATACCAATCTATATCTGGATTTTTAGTCAATAAAGCAAAGCTATAAGCCCAATATGTATTTACACAATTAGCTGGGTTATTTTGTAGTCTAATATTTGAAAAATCTTTAACTGCATCATTATATAATTTTGCAACTTCAATTCTAATGTTAACTAATTCCGTTGATCTTTCTAATTGCCCCAAAGCAACAGCGGCACATAATTCTGACATTCTATAATTAAACCCTATCGATATGTGTCTGCTATACTTTGGATCTTGGATATCATCCCTTGTAATTTTTCCTTGAGTGGCACTAACGCCAGCATAACCTAAACTACTAAATCGTCTTGCATTATTAGCTAAATTAACATCATTTGTTATCAACATTCCTCCTTCGCCACAAGTCAAATGTTTGCTAGCCTGAAAACTAAAACTTGCAAAATGACCGAATTCTCCAACATATTTATTATCATATTTACTCAAGAAACATTCCGCATTATCTTCAATTAATCCAATTTTAAATTCTTCACAAATTTTTAAAATCTCATTATACTCCGGTGAAAGTCCATACAAAGCAACAGTAATTATCGCTTTTGTTTTTTCAGTTACACATTTTTTAATGGATTTAGGACATATATTAAAAGTAGATTCATCTACATCTGCAAATACTGGAATTGCACCGGCTTGAAGTACTGCTAATGAAGTACTAGACATTGTTAATGGTGGAACTATTACCTCGTCTCCAGTCTTAACGCCTAAAGCTATAAGTGCAGTATGAAGAGTTGCAGTACCATTGACATGACCGATTGCAAATCCTACATTAAATAATTTAGCAAATTCTCCTTCTAATTTTGAATTAAAAATACTATTAGAAGAAGTATTAAATTCATTATCTAATGCTTGAATAGCATATTTTTTTTCTAATTCGGATATTCTTTTCATAATAAGATATTTTTTAAAGTTGTTTATACATTTGACTTCTTTCTACAAACTGATTCATAAGTGGTATTTCAGGATTATTTACAAATAAATTAAGGATATCATTCATGTTAAATATTTTATTGACATTATAGAGTTTATTATAAATTAATTTGGTCATTTCAAAATCTAATTTAGTATCTATAGTCCATCTATAATTTGAAAGATTTTCTTTATACATCAAATTTTCTACTGTAAATAATTTGATATTTCTGTGGAAAAATTGCGTAACATGCTCTTTCTCAAAATCATCATTGGACTCAAGATATGCCTTCTCAAGTGCGTCAAAAGTAAATGCCTCTACATCCATTCCTTCTGGAAATGTTGGTGGTTTATTGTTATAAGTAAAATCTAATTTATTATTAATTAATAAAGAAACAACATTATCAATTATATCAACATCTTTAAATGGGTCATCTGATGTAATTCTTACAATTATATTTGCTTTATAATATTTAGCTGTATCATAATATCTTTTCAATACATTATTTTCATCTCCACGAAAGTATAAAATATTATTTTCATGAGCCCAATCAACCAAACTATTATCTAGTTCATTATTTGTAGTTGCTAAAACAAAAGATTCTATAAGTCTTGATGATTGAATCCTATTGAAGACGTGCCAAATCAAAGGTTTACCACATAAATCTGCAAATACTTTGTTTGGAAATCTAGTAGAGCTTGTTCTTGCTTGAATAATTGCGACAATATGATTCATTTAAAAAATAAACTTAGGATCAATATGTTTAATGATTAAATTTCTAATTTCTTCAATTTGTAACCATTCAGTATTTTCACCTGAATTATATTTAAAACCAATAGGTACTGCTTTTGCGTTGTTTTTTTCTAAAAATTCGCTAACACTCCATTGTGGAATTGATGGTAAAATAACATAATTATTTCCAATTTCATAAGTATTAAATGAGTCAGAAGTTGTAATCATTTCTTCATGTATTTTTTCTCCAGGTCTGATTCCAATTATTTCAGTTTTACAATTAGGAGCTATTGCTTTTGCAAGATCTAAAATTCTATAAGAAGGTATTTTTGGTATAAATATTTCTCCTCCCCATGCATTTTCGAGAGCATGTAAAACTAATTCTACTCCATCAATAATTGAAATATTGAATCTAGTCATATTGGAATCTGTAATTGGAATTACACCTTCTTTTTTTTTATTAATAAAAAAGGGAATTACTGATCCATTTGAACCCATTACATTTCCATACCGCACCACAGAAAATTTAATTGAATTTTTTCCTTTTAAGCTATTTGCTGCTACAAATAATTTGTCTGATGCTAGTTTGGTAGCTCCATATAAATTGATTGGAGCACATGCTTTATCAGTTGAAAGAGCCACAACACTTTGTACACCACATTCTATTGCACTTGAAATGACATTTTGTGCTCCAAAAATGTTTGTTTTTACACACTCATCTGGATTATATTCAGCTATATGAACATGTTTCATTGCAGCAGCATGAATTACATAATCAACTCCTTTAAATGCTCTTTTTAATCTATCATGGTCTCTAACATCTCCAATAAAGAAACGTAATTGAGGGTATTTCGACTCAGGATACTTTTGAGCCATTATAAACTGTTTTTGCTCATCTCTTGAATAAATTACTAATCTTTCAACGTTTGGCCATCGTTTTAAAATTGTTTCTGTAAGCGCCTGCCCCAGCGAACCTGTTCCACCAGTAATAAGAATACTTTTATGATTCAGGTTAAGTAAATTTTCCATTTATTATGATTTTATTAATTGAATTATTTAACTTTTAATAAAGAAATTCATTAAGCCATTAGTCTCAATTAGTATCAGCTTAATATTTTCTATTTTAAAAATTGATTCTTTCTTTTTCAACTACAAGCGGTCTTTTTTTGACTTGTGTGAAAATTGCACCAATATATTCACCTATAATACCCAAAAAGAATAATTGAATTCCTCCTAAAAAGAAAAAGCCAACTACAAGTGGTGCCACTCCAATTGAGAAGGTATTCCAAAAGATAATTTTTGCAATAAAATATCCAATTGCAGTTAATATACTTAAAAAAGAAACAGCAAATCCTATAAAAGCTGCCATTCTTAGAGGCAATTTTGAATAGTTAATAAAACCTAACATCGCTATATCATAAAGAGTGTAGAAATTATTGTTCGTTTTACCTTTTTCGCGTTTAGGTTGTTCATATGGTATTTCTACCCGATTAAACCCTAGTTCAGAGATTAATCCTCTAAAATAGGGATAGGGTTCATCAATTGTTTTCAAAATATCAACAAAGGATTTATCGTATAGTCCAAAACCGGTAAAATTCTTAATTTGGTCTGTTTCAGATATTTTAGATATAGTATTGTAAAATATTTTTCTAATCAAAAACATTAATTGATTTTCTTTGCTTTTTGCCTTTGTTCCAATAACAATATCATAGCCTTGTTCCCATTTACTGATATAATCATTAATTAATATTGGAGGGTCTTGCAAGTCTGCAACAAGTAAAATTGTAGCATCACCATTACTTTGAAGTATACCATGATATGGAGATCGAATATGACCGAAATTTCTGATATTAATAATTATTTTTAAATGATGATCTTTTTTTGCTATTTCTTTGAGTATTTTTACAGTGTTGTCTGTTGAGGAGTTATCAATAAAGATGTGTTCATATTCATAGTTAGGTAAATTTATAAATACTTGTTTTACTTGCTTATAAACTGACTCTACGTTTTCCTCTTCATTATAACACGGAGTTACAACACTTATTAATTTCATATGTAAAAAATTTGTCTCTTAATTAGATTTAATAATGAGGAATTGTCGATTTTAGTTTATAATAACTGTTTATTTTTCAAGTAAGAATTTAAAACATTCAAAATATAATCATAGTGTTCTATATTCAAACCAGGCCATACACCCAACCAAAATCCATCATTCATTATTTTATCTGTATTCTCTAAAGAATTTAAAACTCGATAATTTGAATTCTTATAGGCAGGTTGTTTTGTAAGATTTCCGCCAAACAGCAATCTAGTGCCAATTTTATTTTTTTCTAAATGCTCAACTAAGTCATTTCTATCTATTTTAATCCCATCTCTTATTGTTAACATAAAGCCAAACCAGCTTGGATTAGAATTTAGGGTTGGTTCTGGTAAAATAAAATACTCTTCTAAGGACTTGAACTTAGTGTATAATAAACTATGATTAAACCTTCTCTTTTCAATAAAAGAATCAGCTTTATTTAATTGACTTAACCCAACTGCAGCTTGCATATCTGTCGCTTTTAAATTAAATCCTATATGACTATAAGTATACTTATGATCATACCCTTCTGGTAAATCACCTAGCTTTTGACAATATCTTTCACCACATGTATTATCTTTTCCTGGCGGACACCAACAATCTCTACCCCAATCTCTAAAACTTTCAGTTATTTTTTTTAATTGTGTATTATTTACTAAAACCGCACCTCCTTCCCCCATAGTTATATGATGGGCAGGATAAAAAGATAATGTTGCAAGATCACCAAATGTTCCTGTTTTTTTATCATTATAGGTAGCGCCCAAAGAATCACAGTCATCTTCGATAACCCATAAGTTATATTTTTTTGCAACTGCCATTACAATATCCAAATTAAATGGATTTCCTAAAGTATGAGCAAGCATTATCGCTTTTGTCTTGGGTGTAATTGCTGATTCAATTTGATCAGCTTTGATATTATAGGTTGGTATGTCTATATCTAAAAAAACTGGTATGCATCCGTATTGCAGCATTGGATTAATTGTTGTAGGAAATCCAGCTGCAACTGTAATTATCTCATCTCCTGGCTTTATAGCTTTTTCTCCTAATTTAGGGGAAGTCAAAGCATAAAATGCTAATAAATTAGCAGAAGAACCTGAATTAACTAAAAATGAAAATCTAGATCCCATATATCTTGCAAGTCTTCTTTCAAATTCTTCTGAATATCTTCCTGCCGTTAGCCATGCATCAAGCATTGAATCTACTCCCATTAATATATCATCTTCATCTAAAACTTTCCCAGTAACCGGTATGTAATCTTGACCTGGTATTATAGTTTTATTAACTTTCACTTTCACTATATTTCTTAAACTAGAAATTATCGCTTCATTATTTAAATTTTTTATCATACAATTTTTTGTTTATGTTCCTTCCATATCTAGTGGCTTAACAAATGGTTCCATTTCTGTAATAGGTCGGCCAAATGCAAGTTTGGGATATGTATTGGTTTGAGGATTAATCATTACTTGTAATAATTGAGGTTGAGATTCATTTTTAGATTCCCAAAGCCAATTAATCGCACTTAAAACTTCATTTTCATTATTGATTGTTTTTGCTTCAATTCCATAAGCGATTGCAACTTTTTCAAAGTCCGGAGCACTATAACCCCAAGATGTTGATTGATATCTTGATTCAAAATAAGAATCTTGAAATTGTCTGATCATCCCCAAAGATTCATTATTAAAAACAATAATCTTAATTGGTAATTTGTTTCTTGAGATTGTTTGTAATTCTTGTATGTTTAGTTGCATACAACCATCGCCAATTAATACTATTACTGGCGATTTGTTCACAGCTAAGCAAGCTCCTATTGAAGCAGGCAAGGAAAAGCCCATCGCTCCCATTCCACCAGATGTCAAAAATTGTTGATTTATTCCAATTTCTAAGGATTGTGCTGCCCACATTTGATGACTTCCAACATCTGCAAGGTATGCTGCAGCTTTTTGGGAATTACTTGATAAGAGATGCATAAAAACATTTGGATTAATTCCAATTGCAGATACTTCTTTAGTGTCTGGCCATTTCAATTTTTCTTCTTCAATAAATTTAACCCAATCTGACTTAATTTCAAATTCATGATCGCAAGCAATTTTATTAAACTTTTCGAAAAAATATTTTAAATCAGAAATAATAGGAACACACCCAATAATTCTATTATTAATCTCATCTTTTTCACAGTCGATATGATAAATTTTTCTATTTTGAAAATAATTAGTATCTGCCCCTGTTTGTCGAATATCTAGCCTCGACCCTAAAACGATTAATAAATCACAATTCCCTAAGGCTATATTTGACCATCGGTTTCCATAACTTCCAATAAAACCGACTCTTTGAGAATCTTCATACGAAATAACATCCAAACCTAACAAAGAAGTTACTATTGGTATTTTTGTTGTTGTAGCAAAATTCTTAAAAAGTACAATACTATTAGAAGCTCTTATACCTCTTCCACAAAGAATTAGAGGTTTCTTTGAATTATTAATATCATTAATTAAATCATATATTAAACTCATTTTAAAGTCTATTAATTCTTTAGTTTCATTGTTAAAAGGTGCAATTTCAATATTTGATCGCTGTACATCCATTGGTATATCTATTAAAACTGGCCCAGGACGTCCTGAAGTTGAAATTTCAAAAGCAAGTTCTAATATATTTGGTAATTCATTTGGATCTATTATTTGGAAGCATGCTTTTGTAATCGGTTTTGCCATAGATACTATGTCTGTTTCCTGAAATCCTAATTGTCTTATATTTCTTTCTAACTTCATTTCATGTCTATTAACTTGACCTGTAATGAAAATACATGGAACTGAGTCAAAATAGCAACTACCGATTCCAGTTAGTAAATTTGTTGCGCCCGGTCCAGATGTTGCCAAAGCTATCCCAGGGATTCCTGTCATTCTTGCAAAACCTTCTGCCGCAAAAGCAGCAGTTTGTTCGTGATGCATAGAAATTATTTGTATCGCTGTTTGTTGATTTAATGAATCCAGAATATGGGTTATCATGCCACCAGATAATTCAAAGACGAATTTAATTCCCTTTTTTTCTAAGGTTTTTGCTATGTAGTCTGACGCTTTCAACTTAATTTTTTATTTAAAAAATAATTAATAGTATTTTCAATTGCTACATTGAAATCAGTAAAATGAATTTTTCCGATTTGATCTTCAAGTTTTTTCATATCCCCCTCAATATGCATTGATTGATTTTCTCTATATTCTAATGTTCCAAATTTCAATTCAAATGAAGGATTCACTATATTCCTAATTTGTGTGACAATTGATTTAATTGAAAATGAAATTACTGATGAAACATTGTAAACCCCTGAATCAACATTTTTATAAATAATTTTATAGACTACTTCGGCGAAATCTTTTATATACAAATACGAATACTTTTGTTCACCAGGTGTTAATTCTAATTTGATATTATTTTTTATTGAATTTAATGTATTAGGAATAAGCCAATTGATTCCTTCTTTTTCGCCAAACAACGAAAATACACGAATCCAAATCCATTTTATATCATTAATATTTGCGAAGTTTTTTGTTAATTCTAAGCAAGCAAGTTTAATTGCAGAATATGCATTTAACGGATTTGTTGGATAAGTTTCAGAAATTTTTCCTTCAAATTCCCCATATTCAGCCTGAGATCCTAGTACTATAATTTTTTTAACATTTACTTTTTTAGATATTTGCAATAACTCAGATAAAAATGTCAAATTTTTTAATTGTAAATCCCAAATAAGTCTTTCATCAGTTTCTACTCCTATCCAAGCACAATGTACTAGGATATCAAATCCAAGTACCTCAAGTGCGTTTTTGTAATCAACTTCCCCGTCTATATCAACCCAAGTTATTTTGTCCTTAAACTCTTCACATCTCCATATATTCGATCTACTTCTTTTTAATCCAATTACTTTGAAATTATTTTCCACAAGTGTTTCTGCTAGTTGTGAGCCAACAAAACCAGTGATACCAGTTATCAATATTTTATTCATTTATGAAGTCCAATATTTGATTTGAAGTAAAATTTTCTATATTAGCTCGATTCAAATAAAATTCTTTATACCAGTCTATTGTTAAACCCACAGCTCTAAAAGCATTTGTTTTAGGATACCATTTTAGATCGGAATTCGTTTTACTTATATCTAATTTTAATAAACCAGCTTCGTGATATTCATTTAAACTTTGTTCTTCTACAAATTCTCCTTTACCCCACGTCTTTATTACTAGCTTTATCATTTCCTTGACGGTAAGAGTGTCTGTAAGATATGGCCCAAAATTATAGGCCTGACTATAGTAACTTGGTGTTTCTTCAAGTTTAGCTCCTAATGTTAAATATCCAATAATTGGCTCAAGTACATGTTGCCATGGTCTTATTGATTTAGGATTTCTTACTAACACAGGTTCATCTTTTGAGAATGCTTTAGCAATATCAGGAATCAATCTATCTTTTGACCAATCACCACCACCTATCACATTCCCAGCTCTGCCAACCGCAATAGACTTTAAGTGTTCAGTATAATTATTCAAATTGAAAAAAGAATTTCTGTATGAATTAACTACTAATTCTACACAAGCCTTGCTTGCACTGTAAGGATCAAATCCGCCAAGTCTATCATTTTCTCTATAAGGATAATCCCACTCGTTATTTTGGTATACTTTATCAGTAGTAATAATAACAATTGAACATTTTTTTTTCAATAATTTAATTGATTCTAAAACATTTATAGTCCCCATAACATTAACTTCAAAAGTCTCTACTGGAATTTCATATGAAAGTCTTACTAATGGCTGAGCAGCTAAATGAAATACAAAGTCTGGCTCAAATTTAATTAACTCCTTTTCTAAGGTGTTTTTGTCTCTTAAATCTGCTATTATTGAATTACAAATCTTATCTCCATTTAATAAATAAAAAAGGTCATTTTCGGTTTTTGGCTCTAACGCATAACCCATAACATCGGCCTCTAGTAAGTTTAATGTTTTTAAAAGCCAAGAACCTTTAAATCCAGTATGTCCAGTTAGGAATACTTTCTTGCCTTTATATATTTTCTTTAATTCATCAAAAATTATTGCCATTTTTTCCAAGGTGTTTTATCATTTAAGCTCCAAAGCTCTTCTAATTCAATTTTGTCACGTAATGTATCCATTGGCTTCCAAAAGCCATGGTGCAAATATGCTTGCATTTGCCCTTCTTTTGCCAATGACTCCATAGGATCTTTTTCAAAAACTGTTTCGTCATTAGAAATATAATTAAAGACTTCAGGTTGACAAACAAAAAAACCACCATTAATCCAAGAACCATCTCCTTTAGGCTTCTCCAAAAAAGATAGAATTTCATTGGTTGGAGAAAGATTGAGTGCTCCGAATCTACCATTAGGTTGCACCGAAGTAACTGTCAAATACTTTTTTCCTTTTTTATGTGTTTCCAATAATGCAAAAATATCAACATCTGACAAACCGTCACCATATGTTAGAAAAAATGGCTCATTTCCGATATGTTTTTGAATTCTTTTTACTCTACCACCAGTCATTGAATTAACACCAGTATCAACTAAAGTGATTGTCCATGGTTCGGCATCTGACTCATTGAAAATCACTTTATTGTTTTTTAAATCAACGGTTATATCAGACCTATGTAAAAAATAATTATTAAAAAATTCTTTAATTAAATATCCCTTATATCCTAAACAGATTACAAAATCATTGTATCCATAATAAGAATAAATTTTCATAATGTGCCATAAAATTGGCATACCCCCAACCTCTACCATTGGTTTAGGCTTGAGAGTAGTTTCTTCAGATAATCTTGTTCCTAAGCCACCGGCAAGAATAACTACTTTCATAATTTTTAATTTAAAAAAAATAATAATAAGTTCAAATAAATTTTATTTTCTACGTTTATTATAAAACGTAAACCTAGAAAGTGTTTTTATAAGCTTATGCCATTATTATAATCCAAGTTTTTATTGTGTAACTCCTTTTTGAACAAAATAATATCACATGCCACCATCTCCTTTACAAGAGTTGCTAAGTTATACTTAGGTTTCCAGCCTAATTTAGTCATAGCTTTAGTTGGATCTCCTATTAATAAATCAACTTCAGTTGGTCTATAATATTGGGGGTCTACTTTAACAACTACTTCACCTTCTTCCAATTTGTACTCACCAGTATTTTTAACAACGTAACCTTCCTCTGCTTCATCTTTACCTCTAAATCCTAACTCAATCCCCAACTCTGCAAAACTCATTTTCACAAAATCACGTATAGTAGTAGTTATGCCTGTCGCTAAAACAAAGTCCTCGGGTTTTTCTTGTTGTAAAATTAAATACATTCCCTCTATATAATCCTTTGCATGACCCCAGTCCCTTCTTGCATCTAAATTTCCTAAATACAAACAGTTGTCCATTCCTAAAGCAATTTTTGCAGTTGCTCTTGTGATTTTTCTTGTTACAAAAGTTTCACCTCTTTGTGGTGATTCATGATTAAACAATATACCATTACAAGCATACATGTTATATGCTTCTCTATAATTAACTGTTATCCAGTATGCATACAATTTTGCAACCGCATAAGGAGAACGCGGATAGAATGGTGTTGTTTCAGATTGAGGCACTGCTTGAACTAATCCATATAATTCCGAAGTAGATGCTTGGTATATTTTTGTTTTCTTAGTCAAGCCCAATAACCTTACTGCTTCTAAAATTCTAAGCGTACCAATACCATCAGCATTTGCAGTATATTCTGGTTCTTCAAAACTAACATGTACATGACTCATGGCTGCCAAGTTGTAAATCTCATCTGGTTGAACTTCTTGAATAATCCTAATTAAGTTCGTGCTATCGGTTAAGTCGCCATAATGTAAATGAAGATGCCTATCTGGAATATGAGGGTCTTCATAAATATGATCAATTCTCTGAGTATTAAACAAAGATGACCTTCTTTTTATTCCATGAACTTCATACCCTTTGTTTAATAAGAATTCGGCTAAATATGCCCCATCTTGGCCTGTAATTCCGGTGACTATTGCTTTTTTCAATTTATAAATTATTAATTTGTAATTAATTTCAAATTCCAACTATAACTACATTTAGCATATTTATCGGCTAAAACTAATAAATGTGCTTTATCAAAGAAGCCCATTCTATATAAATCCCCTCATTATCTATTGTTATACATTTCGTTATAGTATTGTTGATATGCTCCACTCGTTACATTCTCCAACCAAGCCGTATTTTGTAAATACCAATCAATGGTGGCTGCTAAGCCTTGCTCAAAAGTAACCGATGGGCTCCAACCTAATTCCTTATTTAGCTTAGTGGCATCAATCGCATAACGGCGATCATGTCCTGGACGGTCTTTCACATAGGCAATCAAGCTTTCGCTCTCTCCTTTTGCCCTACCTAATTTCTCATCCATTTGCGTACATAACAATTTCACTAAATCAATATTGGTCCATTCATTGAATCCACCAATATTGTACGTATCACCTTTTTTACCTTCATGGAATATCAAATCAATGGCGCGCGCATGGTCAATTACATACAACCAATCACGGGTGTACAAACCATCACCATACACTGGCAATGCTTTTTTATTGATGATATTATGTATGAATAAGGGGATTAATTTTTCAGGGAAATGATTAGGCCCATAGTTATTAGAACAGTTGGAAACTACAATCGGCAAATGATAGGTCTCTCCATAGGCTCTTACAAAATGATCGCTCGCCGCTTTACTTGCAGAGTAGGGTGAATTAGGATCGTAAGCAGTTGTTTCGGTAAACAACCCTTCTTTGCCTAAACTTCCATAAACTTCATCTGTTGAAATATGATAAAATAAATGATCCCTTTTATTATGCCAACTTCCATCATGTGCAGTTTCGTAACTCATCTCTCCTTTCCAGTATTCCTTGGCGGTGTTCAATAAATTAACGGTACCAATTACATTGGTATACACAAAGTCCAATGGAGAAATAATAGAACGGTCAACATGCGATTCTGCAGCCAAATGGATCACATCTGTTATTGCATGTTTTTCGAAAATTACTTTCAAAGCATCTGCTTCTAATATGTTGGCCTTTACGAAATGATAGTTAGGTGATTTTTCAATGTCCTTTAAATTCTCCAAATTACCAGCATACGTCAAGGTATCTAAATTAAAGATTTGATACGCAGGATATTTGGTGACCATTAAACGAACTACATGCGATCCTATAAATCCTGCCCCTCCCGTAATTAATATATTTTTTTGCATCTGAATTTGTAAAAAATATATTAATTATTGACTAATTAGTGAATTATAATAAAGATCTTTAATAATAATCATAACGGGGGTAATAAATATTTTTTACCGTTGCTAGAAACGAAGTGATCCAATTTAGGTACCAGTTTTTCACCAAATTCGTCTATATAATTACAAATTATAGCAGGAGAGCCTTTTACTAGTGCATAAGCAGGTACATTTTTTGTAACAATTGCTCCAGCTGCTATCATTGCATATTTGCCTATGTGAACTCCTCCCAAAATTATTGCTCCAGCACCTATCGATGCACCTGTTTCAATATGTATTTTATCGAATACATCAGGATATTTTTTAGATCTAGGAAACTTGTCATTTGTAAAAGAAACATTTGGTCCAACAAAAACTTCGTCCTCAATTGTAATTCCATCCCATAAATATACTCCTGATTTAATTGTTACATTATTACCAATAATTACTTTATTTTCAATAAACGTGTGGCAATTAATATTACAATTATTCCCAATGACCGCACCACTTAATACTACTGCATATTGCCAAATATTTGTATCAACTCCAATATTTTTAGAATTAACTTCTGCTAATTTATGTATCATGATTTTATTGTTGCTTGGAATTCTTGATAATCTCTAATGTAATCCATTTCACTATATTGATGAGAAGCCATTACTAAACAAATTGCACCAGATGAAAAATTTATCTCAGATGCCCAAATGCCGGGCGGAATATGTAACCCCAAATTTGGCTTATTTAATTGTACTATTCTTTGTGTAAATCCATCATCGAGTAAAACTTCAAAAGAACCACTTGCTGCAACTAAAAATTGATGGCACTGTTTATGAGCATGCGCTCCTCTTGATTCACCACCAGGAATATCATACAAATAAAAAACTCGTGATATACTAAATGGAATTTCTTCAATATTGTTAATTGAAGTAATGTGACCATCTCTATCACCAAGTTGTTGGAAGTATATAATTGTACAATCAAAAACAGTAGATTTCATTTATTAGATTTTAGAAAATGTTTCAAAATCTCTAACATAATCAGTTTCATCAAATTTTGAACTCGAAATATTTAAGGATAATGCATTGGTAGAAAAGTTTTCGATGTGACGCCAACAAAGTGGTGGCAAGTAAAGTCCATAATAAGATCTATTCAATCTAAAAGTTTCTTTCGAGTTGTCCTTGCTTTTTACAACGACATCAAAACTACCCGAAAGTGCAATAATAATTTCATGCTGTTTAAGATAGGCATGTCCACCTCGAGTTGAACCGCCTGGGACATCATAAATCCAAAATACTCTTTCAATCTCAAAAGGTATTTGATTATTGCTTTCAAAAAATGTTAAGTTTCCTCTTGGATCTATTATTTTAGGAAAGTTGATAATTCTCGGTTTGCTATCCATTATTATTAAATTTATAATACGCACAAAACTGCGCACATTCAACCTATTTTTCAACCTTTTTTAATAACCTATAAACAAAAAATAAAACATATAAATTGCTTGATTTTCAGCTTATTAATGATTTACAACTATATTTAAATACACAATATTAGTGTGGACCACACTAATCCGAATCCTATGCAACCATCTTCCTATACAACTGCCCAAACACCAAATACAACACCGTTAAAAATCCTGCTAAAAAGCCTCCTAAAACAAGTGATTTTAACCTGCCCACTTTATCCTTTTCTAAAGGTAATATAGGACGATCTATTAATTGTACAAGTGGAGTCTCTTTTCGTAAACTTACTTTAGATAATTCTAATTGAGCAACCAACTGAGTGAGTATGGCGGTGTTCGCTTGAACATCTACTTGGCGTCTTGTGCTTGGTGTGCGTTTTACATTAAATGCCGGATTCAAATTGTATACATTATCACTAGCAGCGGCAACCCCTGTAATAGCACCGTTTAATTCTGATCTAATGCTATCTGCCTGGCGTTGTAAAATATCTACATTCAATCGTGATTTTTTACTTTTAGTTTCAATGTAAAAATCTGAAGTTTCTTTTAGCAGTTGCTCACAAAACAATTTAGAAAATAGTTCACTTTCAGTTTTTACCGTCAAACTAATGATGCTTACTTTTTTATCCTTTTGAGCAATGACTAAATTGTTTTTTGTCAGGCCTGATGAAATACTATATAAGATAGAATCTTGTTCCAAACTAAATTTTGTTCTATCGGCATTCACAGGAAAGTTGATATTCGCTAGTGCTGGCTTTTTGGACCAGCTTTCTTTTAATTCATTTATTTGAATATAATAATCTGCTAAACTTATTTCTTTGCCTGCAACCTGTACAGGGTTGAGTAACGTTTTTTCTACCACCAAGCGGCTCTTCATTAGTTCTATGATATTCGAACTGGTGAATAAACCACCACCGCCGCCGCCTAAGTCTAACCCAAAACTACTCGCTAAGCCCAAAGCACCACCTAAGCCTCCGCCACCTTTATCTTCCTCCAATACAAAAGTTGTAGTAGCCAAATAATTTGGTTTTTGAAAACTAGCATACACAAATCCTATGATGCCTCCTAAGGCTGCAATACCAATAATGAGTTTCCACTGCATTTTTAAATACGCAATCCACTCCTGTATTTTTTGAATCAATTCCTTTAAAGAAATCTCGTCATTTTCTATTTGCTTTTGCTGCTCGGTCATATTATCTGTTTAAGATAGAAATGGTTGCAATTGTACCTGCAATCTGTGCTAGTACAGTCGTTAATTGGATAAAGGTTGCGAATGGCTTATCCTTTTTCTCATTGGTTTCTGGCAACACTACTTCGGCACCAGGTTTAATAGATGGGTTTAATCTAAAGAAGCCAAAATGTTTTGTTCTTTTAGATTTACCATTGGCATAAACCACATAGGCCCTGCCTCTTTTTGCATACTCACTGATACCACCTGCAGCACTAATACACTCATTAATACTTAAGCCATCTATGTATACAATATTCGTTGGCCTTAACACACCACCACTAATTTTAACACGATTATCTGTTTTTGGAATGATAATTTCATCCTTATCTCTCAATACCAAGTCTAATTCAGAGCCTGGCTTTTCCATGATTTTATTAATATCAATGGCAATTTGGTAAGTATTTTCATTTAATTCTTTAAATAAAAGATCTAAAGTGTCTTTTAAATTTTTCTTTTTTAGATTCACATCTTCCATACTAGTTTGCCCACTAGAACTTCCATTTAGCAATTTGTTTATGTTTTGTTTTTCTTGTTCCTGTTGTGCTTTAAACTTTCTGTTATAGGCTTCCTCAATAGATGTCTTTGATTCATCTGCTTTTAACGTATCAATATTGTATCGGCTTCTTTTGATATAAGCACCTTCTCCATAAGCTTCTCCAATCAATCCACCTGAACGTTTCACTATATCACTCACTCTTTCCACACGCGTGCTTAAAGTATATTTACCTACATTTTGAACTTGTCCGCTAATGCTCACCACTTCTGGATTGGTAAAGCCTACTTTTTTGGTGATGGTCACCACGTCCATTGGTTGTAATACAAAATTTTCTTGCCCTGCATTAAAACTTAAATCACCATTCACTTCGGTTTTTAAGATCGTTGCTACTTGGTTATCCGTAACTCTATCACCAAATTGTACCAATCTTGCAACTTCAATTTGTTTATTGGCAGCATAATTAAATCCACCTGCCATTAAAATCAAATCCTTCACCGTCATACTATCTACATAGTTAAAGCGGCCTTGACTTCTGACTTCTCCTAATAAATCCACTGTTAAAGAATCTCTTAAATCTACAATGGAGTTAATGTACAATTCATCTTCTCTTTGTAAAAAGATATTTTCATTAGGATCTTTTTGCAAAGCCTTTGATAAGTTAATGGTCACCAATTCTTTTAATAAGTTGGGTTTTAATCTAATCAATTGAGCTCTGCCAATAAACGCGTCTTCTCTCAATCCATCCGCTCTTTGCACTAAATCACTAATACGCATGCCTTCTGTTAATTCATACACATCTGGTCTAAATACCGCGCCTGTTAATTTGACCCTATTCTGAAAACGATCTAAAATTTTAGAGACTTGTATGATATCACCGCCCTGTGGTTGATAAATGTTAAATTGACTTAATGCTAAGTCTTTTACTGCTTTTTCTTTTTCGTTTTTTTGAATCACTTTCACCCAAGCTGTATAAGCTGTATCATCAAAACCGCCCGCATATTGTAAAAACTGTTTGAATGATTCTGTGTTCGTTAATTCAAAAATTCCAGGACGTTTTACCTGGCCTTTGATCTCGATCCTTCCTTTATGAGGAGGCACTTTAATGACGTCGCGATCCTTCAAGCCCATATTTTGTGATTGATCCCCGTTTTGCATAAATGCGTATAAGTCAAAGGTTTTAACCACTTTATTTTGACGAATTAGTTCAATCGCCCTATAAGAACCAATTTCATTAGGCCCGCCCGCCTCAGTTAAGGCGCTTAAGACATTGGATAAAGAGGATACATTGTAATTACCGCTTCTTTGTGCGCCTATGATAGTCACTTGAATTGTTCTTGTATCACCTACAGTTAAAGCCATTTTTGATTCACCCGATCTTAAACTTGGATATGCAGTGTTCGCCATTTGTTGTTTAATCCTTGTGGTAGCAGCTTCTATAGATAATCCAGCGACTTTAATGCGTCCTACATTATCTATCATCACCGTTCCTTCCTTACTCACATCTAAATCTGCACTGTATTCCTGTACACCGTACACGACTAATTTTAAAATATCGTTCGTGCCTACCTCGTAATTGAGTGGTGTAGCCACGTTTTCACTGTTCTTGAAACCCTGACTATTGGCAAAAAGTTCAGAACCGTAAATCAAAGGGTTGATTTTAGATTCCTTAATAATTTCTTGCTCAATGCTATCCTGCATAAAAGCTGTCGATTGATTGACTGTTTTTTTGGTCAAAGGAGAAGTACCTTTAGCTCCAGCCTTTACATTCGCCAATCTGGCTTTCAACTTAGCGAACTCAGCTGGAGACATCCCTTTAGCAATGGCCTGGGATTCTACCATATCAATACTAACACCTGATTGTTTTAATTGAGCCTGGATCTGTGCTAGTTCAGCATCGGTTAGGGCATCTACTTTAATAGTTGATAAGTCCTTGCCTGCCAATAAGTTGCCAGCATTTTGGGCTAGTACAATGGTACTTGTAAGGAGCAAGAAACATAAACTTAATAAGGCACTTTTGAATAAATTCATAGCTTGAATTTTGGATTTTTTTTATGGCATGGCCACTCTAAGTCACATTATAGACTTAAGATGAAATATTAATTACAAAGATAAAAATAACAGTTCAAATTACGTATAAAAATGTTGGTAATATGAGGTTTATTTTTGACTGTAATACAGCCTTAAAATTTGGGGGGAATTTGCGACAAATATAAGTATAAAAACGATTTCACAAAGTTAATAATGAACTAATTTTCACAGATTTATATAAAATTTTGAGGTAGGTTTTAATGCTTTTTATTTAGCTTTGTTTATCCCCCCACAAACAACTAAAATTTACATCCTTAGTCTGAATGCAGAAGCCAAACCTTTTTTTTAAAAATATTAGGTATAGCCTAGATGCCTTAGTGGTGTTTCTAAGTTATTTTTTGACTGCTTTTGCGTTTAATGATGGAATTGTTCCATTGATTAGCCCCGTTTTTTACATCGTAGCAATTGGTTTATGGTGGTCAATGTCGCTATTTTCGAAGCTTTATGCCGAAAGAAGGTCCAATAAATACTCGGAGGAAATAGTTTTTATCATCTACCATACGATCCTTTTTGCAGTTTCGCTAAGTTCTATGTTGTTTTTTCTTAGCTTAAATCATAAATATTCCTCTCCTTTTATCATCGTCTTTGTAAGTGGTTGCTCTTTTTTAGCCATCGCCACTAAATATGCACTCAGAAAAAAAATTCACTCTGCACTCTACCATGGGGCTTACTTTGATCAAGTATTGTTAATTGGGAATAACCATGTGGCAGAAAATTTTATCGATACAGTCCATAAATACTATTACTATGGCTATCAATGTGCAGGATATGTTGCCGAACAACCATCCATACAAAATGATGTGCAATATTTTGGTCAGCTTGACCAATTACAGCAAGTCTTAAGGTCCAACAAATTCAATGAAGTATTCATTGCACTTTCAAATAAAGAATCCAAACAAATCCAAGAATGCATTCGTATTTGCGATAACAACAATGTGCGCGTAAGGATGTTGCCAGATTTGACAGATTTTACAACATCATCGGTATTTATTCAAAATATTGGCCAATTACCAGTAGTCAATATTGGTTCATTGCCTTTAGATAAAAAAGAGCATAAGCTTGCAAAAAGAATTTTTGATATCCTTTTTGCAGGATTATTTTTTTTAACCATTGGGGTTTTTATTTTTCCAATCATTGCCCTTATTATAAAGTTAACCAGTAGGGGACCAATTATTTTTAAACAAGAGCGTTGGGGATTAAACAACCAAAAAATAACTTGTTTTAAATTTAGATCCATGATTAAGGAAAGCTCCGATATTGATGAAGGCGGTAATTACAATCAGGCTTTTAAGAACGATCCAAGAATTACTTTGATTGGAAAATTTTTACGTCAAACCAATTTAGATGAATTACCACAGTTTTGGAATGTGCTGCTTGGTAATATGTCAGTTGTTGGACCACGTCCGCATCCTACGCCGTTGAATATAGAATCAATGCAAACAGTTGACAATTATATGTTACGTCATATGGTCTTACCAGGTATAACTGGTTTGGCACAAGTGAATGGTTGTAGAGGGGAAACTAAGACAACACAAGAAATGCAACGTCGTGTAAATTTTGATTTATACTATATTCATAGATGGTCCTTTTGGCTTGACTTACAAATTATCATTCAAACAGTAGTGAATATATTTAGAGGCGATCAAAATGCGTATTAATGAAAAATAAAATCTTTTTAGTCCTTGGTATTTTTTTATTCACCTTCACTGTGAAGCATATCAATGGGCAAACCATTTGGGAAAATAAAAATACAGAAGCCCAAGCTTATCTTGCAAGGATGGCACAAAAAGGTTTGATACAATTAAATGATATCATTCAGCCAATCGAAAGAACTAAGATTGCAAATGCATTAAATCAATTGAATCAACAAAAAGAAAGTCTAACTGCTATTGAATTAAAAGAGTTACAATTTTATTTGCAAGAATACAACCAAGATCTTGCAGCAGACTCCCTCAAAAAAAATGAAATTGGCTTTTTTGTTAAAGATGCTTACCAACGTCCTAGAATGTTTTTTATTCATGCCAAGGATTTTACAATGAATTTGGATCCTAATGTGAGTACAAATTTTATTGGAGGGACAGGGCTCAATATTACCCAAGTTAGCAATGGATTAAATTTGTGGGGTAAGGTTGGGAAAAAATGGGGCTATCAATTACAATACAGAGATGTGACTGAATTGGGTTCTGTTCGTAATTTTTACACTGTCAATAAATTAGATTTTAGAAGACAGGATGCTAAAACAGGTATTATTTTGGTTGGATTAAATGATGATAAAAAAATAAATCACTCCGATATTCGTGCTACAGTCAATTACAGTTTTAAAAATGGGTCGATTAGTTTTGGTAAAGACCAAATTGTTTGGGGCTATGGTGAGAACGGGCGTATTGTTTTATCGGATCGTGCACCAAGTTTTCCATTAATAAGACTGGATTATAATCCCATAAAATGGTTGCGATTTAATTATTTTCATGGTTGGCTCAACTCTGAAATTGTGGATTCTACCAAAACATATCCAACCTATAACGGTGGGGTGAGTGGAGATATTCGCATTATTAACAGGCAAAAGTTTATTGCAAGTCATACCTTACAATTTAACCTTAAAAAGGGTTTGGACTTGGCTATTGGTGAAAGTATTATTTACAGTGATCAAATAGATCCTGGATTTTTAATCCCCATTAATTTGTTCAAGGTTTACGATAACAATAAAAGCAATTACCTCATTAACGCTGGCTCAAACGGTCAATACTTTTTACAGTTAAGCTCAAGAAATCAGGTTAAAAACACCCATTTTTATGGTTCCTTATTCATTGATGAAATAAGGTTAGCTTCTGTATTCAATAAAGCTAAAAGCAGAAATCAATTAGGCTATACATTGGGGGCTTCGGTGACCGATTACTTTAAACCCTACTTGACTTTAGGTGTGGAATATACCAGAGTCAATCCCTTTGTATACAATAATTTAATCCCTGCACAAACCTATGCTCAGTTTAACTATCCATTAGGTGATTGGATGGGTAGTAATTTTCACAGAAAAATGATTTTTGCTAGGTACAACTACCTACCAAAACTAAAGTTTTACACTAGGATTCAATTAATGAATAAGGGTGGTGAAGGTTCTGTATTTGATCAATACAATGCCGAGCCACAGCCTAAATTTTTATCGGATTATGAGCAAACCAGAACTGATTTCTTTTTTCAAGCAAGCTATGAATGGATAAATAATCTTTATTTTAGAACCAGTTTTGAATACATAGACAATAAAAATACTAGAGGAAAAGGTTTTAGAAATAAAGAATCTATTATTCAAATAGGATTTAGTTATGGATTAAACTAGACTTTCTTGATCCTCTGTAAGTAAATAGAGCCCCATCCATGTCCAAAAAGGGAATGCACCCATCGGGCCTTCTAAAAAAACATCAAAACTAGCATTAATCAGAAAGGCCAATAGAATACAACCTATTAGTAAACGCTTCCCTTGTAATAGCTTTTTAAATAAGGGCCTTAAGAGTTGGATTAAAAAATAAGTCCAAATCATAAATAACAATACCCCAAATCGGGCCATGATATTGAGATGAAAATTATGGGGAGACCTTAAGCTATCATCTAATGTGATAATATCGTCATCGGCAGCCAAGTTCATTCCAAGCCCTTTACCAATAAAGAAATTAGGAGAGGTTAAACTGTAATCAATTATTTTAGCCCACCAGACCAAGCGCCATACCACATTGTTTTCGGAAGTGGCGTCTGTAGTACCTCCTACTATTGAACTAAAATTATTTTTAATTTGTTCAAAACCAACTGACCTTCCCTGGAAGTTTTCTGTCACTTTAATATTGATATAAATGGGCGTCACTATGAGTAAAATAATTGGCAAATATTTTAATAGCAATCTAACTCTAGATTGTAATTGGATATCCTTATTAAAATAAATAAAACAAAGCATGCTGGCTAAAAAAGCAACGATACCTGAACGGCTATAAGAAGCCAAAATCAAAAAATCTAATGCAATCACTAAACTTAATAGCACACGCCATTTTAAAGTCTTATTTTCAAAAGTATATAATAACAATAAAGTGCTAATTAACAACTGCACCCCCATATCCCCATTTTTATACAATAAAATTGGAATGCCTCCAAAGGGTGCAACAGTTTCAAAAAAGGGTACAAAATATTGTAGTATAAAATTCAATAAAGCAACAAACGGAAACCACTTATAAATAAAAAAAAGGGTTTGCCAAATCTGTTCTAATTTATCTTTAAATAAAAAAAGAATAAATACAAACCACCCATATTGAAATATAAAACTATCTCTGACAAGGTCTACAATATCATATTTTGCAAACCCTCTTAGGATGTATACAAAACTAATTAGTATAAAAAATAAAATCAGTTTTGTTGATTTATTCCAAATGATTTCTACTTTTTTGCGATTTATGAACAATAGTAGAATCCCAAATAACCACAATGCTTCAACCAAATAGGTGTAAGCCACGCCCTTGTTTAAAAATACATACAAGGTCATTACCAATAAATAGGCCCTTAGATATAAATTTTTAACGAGGTCCATTAAATAGGAAT
>JBILAW010000019.1:0-18162 GCA_044354025.1 Sediminibacterium sp. | reverse complement strand
GCAGTTGAACCCCTGAGTTTTACGATTCAGCCTGGTGAGATTGTAGGTTTTCTTGGACCAAATGGGGCAGGCAAGAGTACCACTTTAAAAATGATTGCAGGCTGTCTAAGTCCAGATGCTGGTTCATTACAATTATTAGGTATCGATCTACAAAAAGACGAAGTTGCTTATAAAAAAAAGATCGGCTATTTGCCAGAGTCCAATCCATTGTATGAAGATTTATTTGTGGTTGAATATTTGAATTTCTTAGCGAGTGTACATGGGATTCCCACGCCATCTAAAAGAATAGAAGAGGTGAGTGCACAGACTGGATTGCAATCCATGCAGCATAAAAAAATTGGGCATTTATCTAAAGGATTTAAGCAAAGGGTTGGTATTGCCGCTGCTATTTTGCATGCGCCTAAATTAATTTTACTAGACGAGCCTACTGCTGGTTTGGATCCGAATCAGTTGATAGAAATTAGAGGGTTGATTCAATCCCTGAGTGCAGATGCTATGATTTTATTTTCATCCCATATTTTACAAGAAGTGGCCGCCATTTCAGATAGGGTTTTGGTTTTGCATCAGGGTAAGTTAGTGGCCGATCAATCCATTGAATCGATGACTCAAACAGCTAGTTTAGAAGAAATATTCAAATTGCTTACCCATTAAAAAAATTGGGTGTAAATTGCGCAAACAAACAGCATTCATTTTTTAGAAAAAATATCCAATTATGAGTTACATTATCGAAGTACACGCAAGACAGATTTTAGATAGTAGAGGAAATCCAACCGTAGAGGTGGATGTATTAACAGACGACGGTGCAATGGGTCGTGCTGCTGTTCCAAGTGGCGCAAGTACTGGTATTCACGAAGCGGCTGAATTAAGAGACAACGATAAAAAGAAATACTTAGGTAGAGGCGTTTTAAAAGCAGTGAAGAATGTGAACACAAGTATTGCAGATGCATTGATTGGTTTTGATATTACATCTCAAGCTGCAATCGATCAAGTGATGATTGATTTAGACGGCACTCCAAATAAAAGCAAATTAGGTGCAAACGCTATTTTAGCGGTAAGTATGGCGGTTGCAAAAGCAGCAGCCGAAGAAGCGAATTTACCTTTGTACAGATACATCGGTGGTACGAATGCAAGAACATTGCCAATGCCAATGATGAATATTTTAAATGGGGGTGCACACGCAGATAATAAAATTGATTTCCAAGAGTTCATGATCATGCCTATCGGCGCACCTAGCTTTAGCGAAGGTTTACGTTGGGGCGTAGAAATCTTCCATCAATTAAAAAGCACTTTAAAGAAAAAAGGATACAGCACCAATGTAGGAGATGAAGGTGGATTCGCTCCAAATATTCAGAGCAACGAAGAAGCGATTGAAACAGTTTTAGAAGCAATACAATCTGCTGGTTATAAAACAGGTACACAAATTGCCATTGCAATGGATGCTGCGAATAGTGAATTATGGGATGCGAAGAAAAAGAAGTATGTGTTCCATAAAAGTTCTGGAAAAGAAATGAGTTCAGACCAATTGGTGAAATACTGGGAGAGCTGGGTAAAGAAATATCCAATTATATCTATCGAAGATGGTATGGCTGAAGATGATTGGGCTGGCTGGAAGAATTTAACAGACACCATCGGTAGCAAATGTCAATTGGTTGGGGACGATTTATTTGTAACCAATGTCAATCGTTTACAAACAGGTATTGATAAAAAAATAGCGAATGGTTTATTGGTTAAAGTGAATCAAATTGGTACACTCACTGAAACAATAAACGCGGTAAGTTTAGCACAAAATAATGGCTACAATACTGTGATGTCACACAGAAGTGGCGAAACAGAAGACAATACCATTGCAGATTTAGCGGTTGCATTGAACTGTGGTCAAATTAAGACAGGTTCTGCATCTCGTTCCGATCGTATGGCTAAGTACAATCAATTAATTCGTATTGAGGAGCAATTAGGTGAAACTGGATTTTTCCCAACAAAGGGTAAATTGAAGTTTGGCAATAAATAGTTCAATCTTTTACTATGCAAGCATTGAAAAAATTAATTCCATTTGTAGCCAATCGCTATTTTATAGCTTGCTTGGCTTTTGTATTATGGATGCTTTTTTTTGATCAACGCAATTTTTTTCTTCAAAGAGATCGAGCAGCTGAACTAGAAAAACTTGAACAAGCGAAGGGGTATTATGAGAAAGAAATTTCAACTACACAAGAACAGCTGAATAATTTACAAAGTAATCCTGGCGCCGTAGAAAAATATGCAAGAGAGCGCTACCTTTTAAGAAGAGAAGGGGAGGAAGTCTATTTATTTGAGGACACTTTTGCAAAAAGTGCTGAGCAGAAAAATAAGTAGTCCTTTGCATGAAAAAACAAGCACGTTATCAGGGGGTCATTGATTATTTTTTAGCCAATGTGCCTGAAGCTGAAACTGAATTGACCTATGACAATCCATTTCAATTATTGGTAGCGGTGATTCTTTCTGCACAATGCACCGACAAGCGTGTGAACTTAACGACACCAGGTATTTTTAAAAAATATCCGAATCCAGAAACCATGTCCAAAGCGAGTTTCGACGATTTATTTTCTTTGGTCCGAAGCATTTCTTATCCCAACAATAAAACAAAGCATCTTATTGGCATGAGTCAATTATTGTTGGATGCTTTTAATGGAGCAGTGCCGATGACGATTGAGGATTTAATAAAATTACCCGGTGTGGGCCGAAAAACAGCCAACGTCATTACCAGTGTGATTGACCAGCAACCCAATATGGCGGTGGATACCCATGTGTTTAGAGTGAGTAGAAGAATTGGACTAGTGCCTATGACAGCCACGACACCACTTGCTGTGGAGAAAGGATTAATCAAGCATATACCATCGGAATTAGTGCATAAAGCACACCATTGGCTCATCTTGCATGGCAGGTACACTTGTTTGGCAAGAAGTCCAAAATGCGACAGCTGCGGCATCACTGAATTTTGTAAATTCTTTGCTGCTACAAATAAGATTCAATCGCTGTAACCAATTCTAGTTTTGTAATTGGGATACCCATAATTTTATTATAGGCTTTTGCATCTACCAAATATTGGTCTCTGATAATTTTAATCAATTGACCATTGTTGATTTCTGGAATCAATATAGTTTCAAAGCCAGCTAAAATTGTGCCTAAGTTTTTTGGGAAAGGGCGCATATACTTAATGTGGGCATGGCTTACAGCCTTGCCTTGACTTTGTAATTGCAATACGGCACTCTTGATGGTACCATAAGTGGAGCCCCATCCAAGTACCAACACTTTTCCTTTTTCTGCACCACTGTCTATGGTTTGCAATGGAATGTAGTCTGCTATTTTATCTACTTTAGCCTGTCTCATTTTCACCATGAATTCATGGTTCTCTGGGTCATAGCTTACGTTACCAGTTTCATGTTGTTTTTCGATACCGCCAATACGATGTTCTAATCCTGCAGTACCTGGAACAGCCCATGGCCTTGCTAATTTTTCATCTCTTTTATAAGGCAAGAATTTTTCTTCTCCTTCTTCTAAACTTGTTTTGAATTTGACTTCAATCGCAGGCAAATCCGAAGCAGCAGGGAATTTCCAAGGCTCAGCGCCATTGGCAATATAGCCATCACTTAAAAGAATCACCGGTGTCATATGTTGTAAAGCAATTTTCACTGCTTCAAAAGCCATAAAGAAACAGTCGCTTGGTGTGGATGCCGCTAATACAGGAATCGGTGCTTCTCCATTACGACCATAATAAGCTTGCATTAAATCACTTTGCTCAGTTTTAGTGGGTAAGCCTGTAGATGGGCCACCTCTTTGGATATTGATAATCAACAATGGTATTTCTAACATCGTCGCCAATCCTATTGCTTCGGTTTTTAAAGCCATACCTGGTCCAGAAGTGGTGGTTAATCCAATCGATCCACCATAGCTTGCGCCAATCGCTGCAGTAATCCCTGCAATTTCATCTTCTGCTTGGAAAGTTTTAATTCCAAAATTTTTGTACTTACTCAATTCGTGTAAGATATCAGAGGCTGGTGTAATTGGGTAAGATCCAAGGAATAAAGGCAGACCACTTTTTTGTGAAGCTGCAATTAAACCCATTGACAATGCTTGATTGCCCATGATACTTCTGTAAGTACCTGGCTCCATCTTTGATTTCTCAACCTTATACCTTGCATTGAATAATTCAGCAGTCTCACCATAGTAATACCCTGCTTTCAATACATCGATATTGCTCTTTAAAATATTTTCTTTCTTACCAAATTTCTCTTCTAAAAAATCAATGGTATTGTCTAAGTTTCTATTGTACAACCAATAAATTAAACCAAGTACAAACATGTTCTTTGCACGGTCACGTTCTTTGGTTCCTAAATCTGTATTGGACTTTAAAGCTTCTCTTGTCAATTTTGTAATGTCTACTTTGGTTAATTCATAACCATCTAAGCTACCATCTTCCAAAGGATTAATCCCTTCTGGATAAGCAGCGAGTCTTAAATTTTTTGCATCAAACCCTTCAATGTTTGCAATAATTTTTCCACCTTTTTTCAAGCCTTTTAAATTCACTTTTAAAGCAGCAGCATTCATCGCCACTAGTACATCACAAGTATCACCTGGGGTGTACACGGGGTTGGAACTAAAGTGTATTTGAAATCCACTCACACCTGGAAGGGTACCGATAGGGGCCCTGATCTCCGCAGGAAAATCTGGGAAAGTCGCTAAATCGATTCCTAGTAAGGCGGTATTATTGGTAAATTGCTGGCCGGTTAACTGCATTCCATCACCACTGTCTCCAGCAAATTTGATCACGACATCCTGTAAAACTACTTCTTCTTGCATATGCATCAATTGGATGACAAAGTTACAAAGCATCGCCTCTAAAACCGCATTTTTTATAGGATTATTCTAATTTCTTGTTTAAGCCTGCGCCTTCAGTATCAATGTATTTACAAAAATCTGCTAATCAATACCAATTTGCAAGCTTGGATCAATATTTTAGCTTGAAAAAATCAAGGATTAACAATTATTAAAGACGGTGTTTCAATGCAATTTTGTACTTTTATACTAGCTAAAATTTAAAAATATGTCAGCATTTAAAACAGGTAATCCAACCTTAACAGAAAAAATATTTGATAAGTCATTGCATGAGAATGCAAATGAAGTTGGCGTCATGAGCGTCCGCGGTACCATGAACAAATTTGGTTTTTTATTATTGATGGTGATGGCATCGGCGATGTACGTTTGGAACGTCTATGCAGAAGGCAATACCAACACTGCAACCACTTTAATGATTGCTGGTGCAATTGGTGGATTGGTATTGGCATTGGTGGTGATGTTTAAACCACAATGGGCTGGTTATATCACACCAGCGTATGGTATTTTAGAAGGATTGTTCATTGGTGGTATCAGTGCGTTTTTTAATGCCATGTTTGCTAATAGTTATCCAAATATTATTTTACATGCAGTGGGTTTAACATTAGGCGTCGCAGTAGCCATGTTCTTCTTATATAATTTCAGAATCATTACAGTCACCAATAAATTAAGATCCATTATCATGTCTGCAACCATGGGCATTGGTTTATTTTATTTGATTGTATGGATTGCAGGTATGTTTGGTTTTGAAATGGGTTTTGCTTTTGATAGTTCTCCATTGAGTATTGGCATAAGCTTATTCATTGTGTGCATCGCTGCATTGAATTTATTATTAGATTTTGATTCAATCGAAAAAGCGGCAGAGATGGGCGCGCCAAAGTACATGGAATGGTATGGTGCTTTTGGTTTACTAGTGACTTTAGTTTGGTTGTATTTAGAAATGTTGAAATTGTTGAGCAAGTTGAATTCTAAAGACTAATGGAATATAAACGCGGTAGTCTAAGTAACGAGGAGCTGATTCATTTATACGAGTCCATTTTATGGCCAAGAATGATTGAAGAGAAAATGTTGGTCTTACTTAGGCAAGGGAAAATCAGCAAATGGTTTAGTGGGATTGGCCAAGAGGCAATTGCTGTGGGCGCTACATTAGCGATGGATCCTACCGAATGGATTATGCCTTTACACCGAAATTTAGGTGTGTTTACTTCACGCAAAATGCCTTTGATAGATTTATTTAAACAATGGCAAGGCGACAGAAGTAGTTATAGTAAAGCCAGAGAAAGAAGTTTTCATTTTGGTAGCAAAGCACACCATGTATGTGGTATGATTTCGCATTTGGGCCCTCAATTAGCGATTGCGGATGGGGTGGCCTTAGCCTATCAACAAAGAGGTCAGTTAAAAGCAAGTATGGCATTCACTGGAGATGGTGGAACAAGCGAAGGTGATTTTCACGAAGCCTTGAATGTGGCTGCTGTTTGGAATTTGCCTGTTATTTTCATCATCGAAAACAATGGCTATGGCTTGAGTACACCAACCAATGAACAATATAAATGCGATCATTTAGTTGACCGTGCAAAGGGCTATGGCATGGAAGGTATTCGCATTGATGGCAATAATATTTTAGAAGTATATCAAACTGTAAAAGGGGTTCGAGAATATTGCATCAATCAACAGAAACCTTATTTAATTGAATGTGATACTTTTAGGATGCGTGGACATGAGGAAGCGAGCGGTGTAAAATATGTACCAAAACATTTAATGGAAACTTGGTCCTTGAAAGATCCAATCAAAAATTACGAGCAATTTTTAGTACAAGAAAAGGTACTTACAGAAATGCAAGTGGCAGAAATCCGTAATCGATTCAAAGATCAAATGGAAGCGGATTTAAGAAAAGCCATGGAGCCTGAAACATTTGAACTTTCAATAGCTGCTGAATTAGCAGACGTATTTGCGCCTATTCCTGCAACAACTATTCCGGATTATAGTTTGGTTGAGACAGCACAGAAAACCAATAAAAGATTTATCGAAGCCATTAGCGATGCATTGAGACAGTCCATGGAAAAATATCCAGACATGATTATCATGGGACAAGATATTGCTGAGTATGGTGGGGCATTTAAGATAACAGAAGGCTTTGTAGATCAATTTGGAAAACAAAGAATACGCAATACGCCTATTTGTGAAAGTGCCATTATAGGAGCTGCATTGGGTTTAAGCATGGAAGGGATCAAGTCGGTGGTGGAAATGCAATTTGCGGATTTCGTCACAGTAGCTTTTAATCAAATTGTCAATAATTTAGCAAAGATCCATTACCGTTGGGGACAAAACGCCGACGTGGTGGTGCGTATGCCAACAGGTGGTGGTGTGGGTGCAGGTCCATTTCATTCTCAATCCAATGAAGCATGGTTTACACATGTACCAGGATTGAAAGTAGTGTATCCATCCAATCCAACCGATGCGAAAGGATTATTGATTGCTGCACTAGCAGAACCCAATCCTGTTTTATATTTTGAACACAAGGCTTTGTATAGAAGTATGGAGGAACAAATTCCTGATGCCATGTATCAAATTGAAATTGGTAAAGCACATATTGTACAAGCAGGTACAGATGCGACCATCATTACTTATGGTATGGGTGTGCTTTGGGCAAAAGCATATCAACAAGCACATTCGGATCAATCCATTTATATATTGGATCTAAGAACCTTATCACCATTGGATTATACTGCAATTGAATTGGCCGTGAAAGCAACAGGTAAATTGATGCTCTTGCACGAAGACAATTTAACAGGCGGCATCGGTGGCGAGATT
Organism: Sediminibacterium sp.; assembly: GCA_044354025.1. GTDB lineage: Bacteria > Bacteroidota > Bacteroidia > Chitinophagales > Chitinophagaceae > Sediminibacterium. The sequence goes on along the minus strand of JBILAW010000019.1, from coordinate 10,485 downwards.
AGTGCATGGGTAGCAGAACATTGTTTTGAACATTTAGATGCACCGATTATGCGATGCGCATCTTTAGATACACCTATTCCATTCAATAAAACTTTAGAAAAGCAATACATGGCCAATGATCGCTTAGAAGAGATGATGGAAAAATTACTTGACTTCTAGTTGGGATTATTGGATTTGTAAACTCGTAAGAAATTCCCTCCCAATACTTTTTTAATATCCTTATTGGAATAACCTCTAGCGATCAATGCTTTGGTGAAATTAGGATAATCTAGTACAGTGCTCAAGCCTTGTGGGGCTGAATTAATACCATCAAAGTCCGAGCCAATGCCAACATGGTCAACACCAATCAAATTAACGATATGGTCAAAGTGTTGCATCAATTGTTCAATAGTAGGCTTGATGGCCTCACTTTCTGTTTTATATTTATCCGATATCATTGTGAAAGCATATTCTCTTTGTATACCTGTAGCCAATAAGGAATCTATTTCTGCACTATGTGTTTTTCTAAATGCCATATCTTTTTTGCTAAAATTACTATCCACAAATCCAGAGAAAAAGTTCAAACAAATTACTCCACCATTTTTTCCAATGGCTTTAATTTGTTCATCTTTTAAATTTCTTGTTACTGGACAAATACTATAGGCATTGCTATGCGATGCAATCACAGGTTTTGAAGTGGTATTGATCGCATCCCAAAATGTTGTTTCCCCTATATGTGAAACATCCACGATGATGCCTAATTGATTCATGCGCGCAATAATTGTTTTACCAAAACTAGTTAGCCCTTTTGGGCCAGTATATTTCGAATTTTTTTCATCTGCATGAGAACTTGCCCAACTTGGAGAATTGTTCCAAGTCAATGTCATATAACGTACTCCTCGGTTATAAAATGTATCCAATCTGTTGATATCATCTTCGATCATGTGTCCGCCTTCTACACCATACTGCGCTACAATTTTACCTGCTTTCAATGCAGCATTCATTGTTTTCCAATCTTTAGCAATCACCATTTTATCTGGGTTTCTTGCAGCCACTGCATCCATCGTATCCATCTCCCTCATGGCCCATGCATAAGGATTCACTTTTTCACCATCGCACCAAATAGAAAACAATTGGTAGTCCAATCCCCCCGTTTTCATTCGCTTTAAATCGGAATGATTGATGCCAGTTAAGTCTTGGTCAAAACTTACTTTCTTTTCGATACATGCCGTAGGTGCGTCATTGTGGGTATCTACTAAAATCGATTTGTAGTGAATTTTTTGGCTAAATCCTGTGATGCTGATTGCGCAAAATAGGACAGTTAGGTATTTCATGGGTGGGATCCTTTTAATTAACAACTAAAATAGCTATTTTTGCGCACAGAAAAACAGCTATGTTAGATAAATTAGAAGCCATAAAAGCTAGATTTGACCAGGTTGGTGTGGCTTTGACCAATCCAGAGATCATCAATAACCAATCTGAATTTGGCAAGTTCAGTAAGGAATACCGTTCTTTAGAAAAAATCGTCATTCCTTATGAGCGCTACGTGAAAGTATTGGCGGAACATAAATTTGCAAAAGACGCTTTGAATGGAGATGATGCAGATATGCGTGAATTAGCGAAAATGGAAATGCCAGGACTAGATGAAGAGAAAGATAATTTAGAAAAAGAGCTGACTAAATTATTGATTCCAAAAGATCCGCAAGATGATAAGAATGCCATTATTGAATTAAGAGCAGGCACGGGCGGTGATGAAGCAAGTTTATTTGTGGGGGATTTATTGACCATGTATACAAGGTATTGTCAGAAAAAAGGATGGAAAGTTGCATTAGTAAGTGAGAGTGAAGGTTCGGTGGGTGGTTATAAGGAAGTGATATTAGAAGTAGTGGGTGAAGATGTATATGGTACCATGAAATTTGAAAGTGGCGTGCACCGTGTACAAAGAGTCCCTTCTACTGAAACACAAGGTAGGGTGCATACTTCAGCAGCTACAGTAGCTGTAATGCCAGAAGCAGAAGAAGTAGATTTTGTATTGAATCCTGCAGACGTGAAAATGGAAACTTCTCGAAGTGGCGGTGCAGGTGGACAAAACGTAAATAAGGTAGAGACCAAAGTGATGTTGACGCATATTCCTACGGGCACGGTTATTATTTGTCAAACAGAGCGTTCACAGTTAGGCAACCGTGAAAAAGCAATGGGTATGATGCGTACAAAATTATTTGAGGAACAAGTACGTAAGCAAGAAGATGAAATTTCAAGACACCGTAAAACATTGGTAAGCACAGGAGATAGAAGTGCAAAAATCAGAACCTATAACTGGCCACAGGGAAGGGTTACAGACCACCGCGTGAATGTTACTTCTTATAATTTGGATGCTGTAGTCAATGGAGAAATCGATGAATTCATTGAAGCATTACAAATGGCAGAGAACGCTGAAAAAATGTTAGTGCAGCATTAATAGAAAAATATATTGTAAAAAAGGTCTCAAAATTTGAGACCTTTTTTATTAGTTCATTATTTTGCTAAGCTTTGTTCCCATTGCCAAGCTGTTCGCATCATGTCTTCTAAATCATATTTGCAATGCCATCCTAATTGGTTGACTGCATGGTCATTGTTCGCGAAAATGGAAACAATATCACCTGCTCTGCGTGGTCCAATCTCATAATTTAATTGCACACCACTTACTTTTTCAAATGCATGGATCGCTTCTAATACAGTAATACCATTACCAGTCCCAAGATTAAAAATTTCACAGCTATTCAATTGATTATTTTTCATGGAATATTGAATCGCAAGTGTATGTGCATGTGCAATATCACAAACATGAATGTAATCTCTAATACAGGATCCGTCACGGGTATCGTAATCGTTGCCATGCACTTGCATCTTAGGCAATTTGCCGATGGCTGTTTGTGTAATAGCTGGCACTAAGTTTTGTGGTCGGCCGATTGGTAATTCTCCAATAGCAGTAGAAGGATGTGCGCCTACGGGATTGAAGTACCTGAGTAAGATAGTTGATAATGGATGTGCGAATGCGGCATCTTTCACAATAGTCTCTCCCATTTGCTTGGTGGCCCCATAAGGCGAAGCTGCCGTTTGCAATGGTGTAAGTTCAGTAACCGGAATGGTGTCAGGATTGCCATATACCGTACAAGAAGAAGAGAATATAAAATGTGGCGCATTGTATTTGACTGCCATCTGTAATAAATGCACTAAGGAGCTGATATTGTTCTCGTAATAATCTAAAGGTTTTTCAACAGATTCGCCAACTGCTTTGTAAGCTGCGAAATGAATGATACCGGCAATATCAGGGTTGGCAATAAAAACTGCTTCTGTGGCAGCTTTATCTGTTAAGTCAATTGTATAATTTGTAATCTTTTTACCTGTTATTTTTTCGATACCCAATAAAGAGGCATCCGATGCTCTAGATAAATTATCGATAGAGATCACATTGAATCCATTTTCAACTAAATCCACAATAGTATGTGCACCAATAAATCCACACCCGCCGGTAACTAGAATAGTTTGCATTAAAAATTTTTAGAATACAAAGAAACGAAATTATTAGGGAAAAAGAATCAAATACTATTGAGCCAATGTAAACCCAACAGTCGTTCCTACGTTCAATTGACTTCTCACATGCACGTTTTCGCCATGGGCTTCAATAATATGCTTACAAATAGCTAAGCCTAATCCAGTGCCTCCAATTTCCCTGCTTCTTGCATCATCTGTTCTATAAAAGCGTTCAAACAATCTTGGGATATGTGATTCTTCTATACCAATCCCATCATCGGTAATTTCAATCAATACTTTTTTATCGTCTAAAAGGTAAATGCTTGCAATAATTTCTCCGTCAATCTTTCCATATTTTACAGCATTAGAAAAGATATTCACTAAGACTTGATAAATTTTATTTTTATCTGCAAAAACTTCAACTGGTATTTCGCTCCCTTTTTTGAATTGAAATTGAATATTTTTTTTCAGCAATTTGACATTTAAGTTTTGAAAAACTTCTGTGATTAAATCTTGTATGATAAACTGCTGCTTCAAAATTGGCTCTTTGTTGATCTCTAAGTTGGTGATGACATCTACATCATTTAAAAGACCAACTAGGCGTTGGACATTGGCCTCGGCCTGCCCAATAAATTTTTTACTCAGTGTAGGATTTTCCACTGCACCGTCTGCTAATAATTCTAGATAACCTTGTATTGCAAAAATGGGCGTCTTGATTTCATGAGAGAGATTTTGTAGGAATTCTTTTCTAAACTGTTCATTGGACTGCAATGTTTGAATTTCATCTGCTTTTTGCGTGGCCCATTTTTCTACATCTACTCTTACGTCGTCGATTCCTTTATTTGGCAATATATATTTTTGGTAGGCTTCTTCTCTTTTACTAGCCTTGGTATAAGAGATTAACTTATAAATAAGTTTAATTTTTCTGTAAATAAAAAATTCAAGTATTTGGTAGACTAGTAGGTAAGTGACTACAAAACAAGCAATGAAATAGGCCAATAATAATTTCCAATTTGTAATCAATACAAATACACTCAAAGCAATCAAGCTTGACAACAATAAAGCAGTAAGCAAAGCCAATTGTTTTGGCGAAAGGTTTTTATTTTTAAACATGTTGTAATAGCATTGTAGAATGCCATAGTAAAGGTATTCAAATCTTTTTGAATGTAAGATCAAACATCTTTATGAGATGGATAAGTGAATGCGTTGAATCTGATGTTTAACCTAATAGTCGAATTTATACCCAACGCCCTTCACTGTTGTAATACATTCAATCCCTAATTTTACCCTTATTTTTCGGATGTGTACATCAATGGTTCTGTCACCAACAATCACATCGTTACCCCAAACCTGAGACAAGATCTCGTTTCTTAAAAAGACACGACCGGGTTGTGCTGCTAGTAAGTAAAGTAATTCAAATTCTTTTTTAGCCAATATATGTACGACTCCGTTTAAAACAGTTTTGTATTGTTCTGAATCTATGACAAGGTCTTTAATATTCAAGGTCTTAGTTTCTGTTGTAGCAGGTTGAATTCTTCTGAACAAGGCACTGATTCTGCTTACAAGTACTTTTGGACTAATTGGTTTATTGATAAAATCATCTCCTCCTAATTCTAAACCTTTGATATGTGATACCTCGTCATTCAGTGCAGTTAACAATACAATCAAAGTTTTATCAAACTGTTTGTTAGATCTTAAATATTCACACACTTCAAATCCATTGCGCTTTGGCATCATGACATCTAAGATGATGCAATCTGGATTAAATTGTTTTGCTTTCTCAATGGCTTCACTTCCGTCTTTCGCAGATTCAACTTCATACCCTGCTTTATTCAAGTGGAAGCTTATAATTTCGATGATATCTGGTTCATCGTCTGCAATGAGTATTTTGATCGGATTGTTTTCCATAATGTATGTGGCAAAAATACCCTTTAATCAGCATAAGACTAGGCTAGGGTAATATTAATTAATTGTTAACTAGACAATTTTAATGAACTACTGAGAACAGCTTTTAGCCCTTCATCAAATGTAAAATATATGGGTTTGCTTTTTTCTCCCTACCCCAGGTGGTTACTGGTCCATGGCCCGAATAGATGGTCATGGTATCTGGTAATGGAAAAATTTGAGTTTGTATGCTTTTAATCAAATCCAATGGATTACTTCCTGGCAGATCCGTTCTGCCTACACCGTCTTTAAAAATTAAATCTCCACCAATCAAAAAATCTTGTGCTGCATGATAAAAGCAGACACTGCCTGGAGAATGTCCCGGTGTCTCAAGCACTTTAAAAACGTCATTCCCAAATTGAATCAATTCGTCTTGTTGTATATATTGTACTTTTCCTTTGTAGGCTTCAGTAGGCACACCCCATCTTGCGCCACCTTCTGGTAATCGGTCAATGACTGCTTGTTCTTTCTGATGAAATAAAGCAGTTAATCCATAAGTCTCACTAACAAAATTATTACCAAACACATGGTCTAAATGACAATGTGTGTTCAATAATAATGTTGGTGTCAAATGATTGTCTGCAATGAAGTTGGCAAGTTGCGCTTCTTCATGTTTTAAATAACAACCCGGATCAATGATGATGGCTTGCTTTTCGGAATTGAATATAACAAAAGTATTTTCCTGAAATGCATTGAAACAAAAACTTTGAATGGTCAACATGAATTAATATTTATTTTTTGAGGGCCTCTAAAATGTTTTTTACAATCCCTGGCCCTTCATAAATAAATCCAGTCCATACTTGCACTAAACTAGCACCTGCATCCAATTTTGCTTTTGCATCTGCTGGCTTGAAAATGCCACCACTTGCAATGATGGGCAATCGATCACCAATGCCATTGTATAAATACTCAAGCACTTGATTTGATTTGACAAGCAATGGTTGACCACTTAATCCACCCGCACCTATCTCCTTAGCCTTTGCTGTATTCTTAGGATTCAATAAGCTACGATCCAATGTGGTATTGCTTGACACCAATCCGTCTATTTTTATTTCCGAAGTCAATGCAATGATATCATCCAAAGCACTTATTTCTAAATCGGGTGCAATTTTTAATAGGATCGGTTTATTATTTTTATTGATTAACTGAAGCTCATAAAATATTTTTCTCAAAGCTTCTTTTTCTTGTAATTCACGAAGGCCAGGTGTGTTAGGAGAACTTACATTCACCACAAAATAATCTACCACTTCTTCTAGTCCTATAAAATTGGTGCAATAATCTTTCCAAGCATCTTGGTTTTCTGTGACTTTATTTTTACCAATATTACCACCAATCATTAAATTGGATTGGGTAGATGCTTTTCTTTCTTTTAATCTTTTTGCAATCGCGTCCACCCCGTCATTGTTAAAGCCCATACGATTGATCAGTGCTTGTTGATCTGTGAGTCTAAACAATCTTGGTTGAGGATTACCTGCTTGTGGCTTAGGCGTCACTGTACCAATTTCAACAAATCCAAAACCTAACATTTCTAAACCATCTAAATGCGCTGCATTTTTATCAAATCCTGCACCAAGTCCAACAGGGTTGGGGAACTGTAAACCAAAAACTGTTTTGGCTAAACTTGGATCTTCCACTTTAAATTGACCACTCAACCATGTATTCAACACAGGCAATGCTGCCACCACATCTAGGCCCTTCATAGAGACCTGGTGTGCTGTTTCAGGAGGAAGTAAAAAAAGGGTGTTTCTGATGAATGGATAGATCATACAACAAATTTACAATGAAATATTTAGTTGCATAAACAACTGTTTATAAAAAAGCCTACATTTAGGGGGTCAATTAAAGACTTTTTTATGCAAGAAGCTTATATCGTAGCGGGTTTTAGAACAGCAGTGACCAAAAGTAAAAAAGGAGGCTTCCGTTTTATGCGTTCCGACGAATTGGCCATTGAACTGATTCAGGGTTTAATGAAATCCTTGCCAGCATTGGAATACAAATTAATTGACGATGTGATAGTAGGCAATGCAGTGCCTGAGGCAGAACAGGGTTTGCAATTTGGTAGAATCATTGCTGCAAAAGCATTGGGAATAGAAGTGCCAGGTATTACCATCAATCGATATTGCGCAAGTGGATTAGAAAGCATTGCGATGGCCACTGCAAAAATTAGAACAGGCATGGCAGATTGTATTATAGCCGGTGGAACTGAATCCATGTCCATGGTCCCAACTGCAGGTTGGAAAACTGTTCCAGCTTATTCGATTGCCAAAGACGAACCAGATTTTTATTTATCAATGGGTTTAACTGCTGAGGCGGTGGCCAATGAATACAGTGTTAGCAGAGAAGATCAGGATGCGTTTGCATTGGCTTCGCACCAAAAAGCCAAACAAGCAATTGACAATGGGCATTTTAAAAAAGGCATCTTGCCAATTGAAATCACAGAAACCTATCTTAACGAAAACAATAAGAAAGCAACAAGAAATTTCACAGTGGATACGGATGAAGGTGTTCGTGCAGATACCACATTAGAAGCTTTAGCAAAATTGAAACCGGCATTTGCAATGAAAGGAAGCGTGACTGCTGGTAACTCGTCTCAAACAAGTGATGGTGCAAGTTTTGTAGTTGTGATGAGTGAAAGTTTAATGCAATCTCTAGGACTTAAACCGATTGGAAGATTGGTGAATTGTGCAGTGGCTGGTGTGCATCCAAGAATTATGGGGATTGGACCCATAGAAGCAGTACCAAAAGTGTTGAAACAAGCTGGCATGAATTTGGATCAGATAGACCTATTTGAGCTCAATGAAGCCTTTGCATCTCAAGCTTTAGCTGTCATTCGTACCCTTGAATTAAACCAAGAAAAAGTGAATATCAATGGGGGTGCAATTGCCTTAGGCCATCCTTTGGGATGTACTGGTTCTAAATTAACAGTACAGATAATCAATGACTTAGAGCGATTAAATCAACGATATGGTGTCGTTACAGCCTGTGTAGGTGGTGGCCAGGGCGTGGCCGGAATCATCGAAAAACTCTAAATTAACGTTCATCCATTTTTTATTGCTTTTTGGGTAAAATGCAATAGCTTAGAACTTCATTATTTTAATCAGAAAATAAGTTCATATGCGTATTATTACCCTTAGCTCTATGCTATTTGCAGCTGTTTTGACAATTGGTCAAGCAAATGCACAAAAAGTAAAGAAAGCAGCTGCTGCTCCAGTAGCCTCTACAGAAAAAGTAGACATCAACAAAGTATTTAAAGATTGGAAGCCAAGAAATATTGGACCAGCAAGCATGAGTGGGCGTGTCACGACCATTGATGCGGAAGTGGCGAATCCAAATCATATTTGGATTGGTGCTGCATCTGGTGGTGTTTGGAAAACAAGCAATGCCGGTGTAAGCTGGACGCCTGTTTTTGATGAGCAACCTATTTTAAATATTGGTGCATTAGCCATTCAACAGTCTAATCCAAGCGTGGTTTGGGTAGGTACAGGAGAAGGTAATCCAAGAAACTCAATTAGTATTGGAGAAGGTATTTATAAAACAATGGATGCAGGTAGAACTTGGAAGCGCATGGGTTTAGAGCAAACAAGAAATATCCATAGAGTCATCATTGACCCGTCTAATCCTAATACAGTGTATGCTGGTGCGATTGGTAATCCTTATGGTCAAAGCAAAAACAGAGGCGTTTACAAAACAACAGATGGCGGAGATACATGGAATCAAATCTTATTTACCAATGACACATCGGGTCCTGGTGATATGATCATGGATCCATCTAATCCTAATAAATTATTTGTGGCCATGTGGCATCACTACCGTAACCCATATCATTTAGAAAGTGGTGGTAAGGGAAGTGGTTTATACATGACGATTGATGGTGGAAAAAATTTCACCAAACTAGGAAAAGAACATGGTTTACCTGATGGCGATTTAGGTCGTGTAGGTATTACGATTAGCCGTTCCAATCCTAATGTGGTGTATGCTTTGATTGAGTCTAAGAAAAGTGGTTTGTATAAGAGTGATGATGGCGGCTATTCTTGGAAATTAGTGAATGGTCAAAAGTCGATTGTTGACAATCGTCCTTTCTATTTCCAAGATGTCATTAGCGACCCATTGAATGAAAATACATTATGGTATATCAGTCAAACAGTTCAAAAAAGTATTGATGGTGGAAAGAGTTTTGAAACCATTATTCCTTACAGTGGTATCCATCCCGATCACCATGCATTTTGGATTCATCCAACCGATAATAAATACATCATTGATGGAAATGATGGTGGTATAGGTATCACACGCGATGGTGGAAAGACATGGATGTTTGATGAAAAAATTCCGGTAGGACAGTTCTACCATATTAATGTAGACAACGAAATTCCTTATCACGTGATGGGAGGTATGCAAGACAATGGTTCTTGGAGAGGCCCTGCTTATACAACTACACAAGGTGGTATTCGCAATTTTGATTGGGATAATTTATGGGGCGGAGATGGCTTTGATGTAATGCCAGATGCAGAAGATGCTACTTGGGTGTATGCAATGAGTCAGGGTGGTAACGTAGGAAGATACAATACCGTAACAGGACAATCTTCTTATATCAAGCCTCCAGCACCAAACGCTAAAACATTATTGCGTTTTAACTGGAATGCTGCAATTGCGCAAGATCCATTTGATAAAAAAACAATTTATTTTGGCTCTCAATTTTTACATAAGAGTACCAATAAAGGGGCTGCTTGGGAATTGATTTCTCCAGATTTAACGACCAATGATAGTGCTAAAATTGACCAAAGAGACAATGGCGGATTAAGCATTGATATTACTGGTGCAGAAAATCATTGTACCATTATTTGTATTGCACCAAGTGCGGTACAAAAAGGATTGATCTATATTGGTACAGACGACGGTAAAGTACAAATGACAAGCGATGGTGGCGCAACTTGGACAGATCTAACAGCCAATATCACTGGTTTACCTAAAGGTGCTTGGATCCCTCAAATAAGAACTTCTGCATTCAATGCAAACGAAGTATTTGTGGTAGTGAACAATTACAGACAAGGT
>JBILAW010000113.1:0-5499 GCA_044354025.1 Sediminibacterium sp. | reverse complement strand
AAATAATTTGTGAATGATTTCATTGTGTCTATTTTATATTGATTGTGTAATTGTTTGAATTATAGTTTACCGCTAGCTTTTAATAAATCAACCTTAGCGATTAAGGCTGTATAAAGGGCGTTCATAAAATTATTTTGTGCAGCTACTAGATCTGCTTGAGCAGCTGAGATCTCCGTATTTGATCCGGCACCTGCTTCAAATTTCTTTTTAGTTTGACCATATACGTTTTCTGCTAATTGCATGTTCTTTTTTTGAAAGTTGACGGTGGCCACAGAAGACATATAATTTAATTTAGCCTGACTTAACTCGTTGTCTATATTATTCTTCAAGGCAGACATTTGGTTATCTACTTGTTGCAATTCAAGTTTTGCCTTATTAATTTTAGCGACCCTTGCACCTCCGTTGAACAAAGGAAAATTTAGATTTAATCCAATGAGTGCAGTTTCAAACCAGCTCCCCTTTTTATCAAAAAAATCAAATTTGGTTCTTTGTGCATTTTTAGTGTAGGCGCCATTCATTGTGATGGTTGGTAAAAAACTCAATTGGTAACGCTTGATATTGAATTCGCTTAATTTTTTGATTGTTGTTAAATACTGAAAATCTTTACGAATGCCATATTCAAAATTGTCTTCGTAAAGCACATCAGCACTCAAATTGTTTTCATTAATTACATCAGTTAAAACAAGGCTGTCTTTAACAGGCATACCCATTAACATTTTTAAACCCATAAAGCCAATCGTTACACTATTATTTGCTTTCAATTTCTCTGTCTGTAAATTATTTAATTGCACATTGACTTTGTCTACATCTAATTTTTCTGCAAAACCACTTTTATACATTGCTGCTGCATCTTTTGCTAATTTTTCTAAACGTTCAATATTGGCATCTAAAATATTTAATTGTGTTTTACTAGCAGACAACTGGTAGTAAATTTTATAAATATTGGCTTTGATGTTTTCTTCGGTTAAGGCAGCATTTTTTCTCTTCCAATCTAAAGAAGTTGCCCTTGCTTGTAATGCAATAAATACCTGGCCATCAAATAGTATTTGATTAAAATTAGCTCCATAATTTGCATTGAACTTAGTGCCAAACTGAACAGGGATAAAAGTTCCAGGAGCTCCACCAAAAATTTGACCAGGTAATAAAGAAGTTGGTATGGTAAGAAAATCTGTACCACCTACGCTGCTACCAATAGAAGGTAAAGCTGCCGATGCAATTTCTTTATTGGTTTGTATTTGAATGTCAATATCCAATAATGAGTTTTTAACTTGTAAATTATTTTTTTGTGCATAGCTCACAGCGTCAGCTAGAGAAAATGCATGTACCGTTTTTTGTTCCTGCGCGAATGCTGCAGATGCAAAAAATACCGTTACAAGTAAGAGATTTTTTTTCATGTGTATATTTAGATTGCTTGTTTGTGTAATTTTTTATATTTATCCATTAGTTCATGCCCTTTAATGGTCATAAGACCATACACAAAATGTTCCATCAATTGCGTATGCACTTCTAAAGAGTTGAATTTGTCTAAAGGAAATAGGCGAAGGTTAAAAGGAATAAAAACGGTTTCTAAACGAAATTTAGAAACGATATCTATATCAAGATCGGCCCTATAACATCCTTCCTCCATACCCTTGCTTAAATTTTGTTTGATCAAGGAGAATAAAAATTCATCCTTATGATTTTTAATGATTTCAAAAACAGTAGGAAAATGTTTTTCCAATTCCATCATCGAGTTTGGATTCATTGTTTGTGTCATGGCCTTCATGTTCTCCATTAGCAAAAACATTTCATGAATCGCATTTTCTGCTTTTGATTTACAGTCTTTGCAAGTCATTTCATGCTCTTTTAATTCTAGGTTCACCACGGCCTTCACCAAATCATCCTTATCCTTATAATATAGATAAATGGTCTTTTTGCTAATCCCCAATTGATGGGCTAAATCGTCCATGGTCACCTGTCTCAAACCGGACTGGAGCATTAAATCCCTCGCCTTTAATAATATTCTTTCTACCATAGTTTCAGTTGAAGGCGCAAAACTAAGGAAACTTTATAAGTTTGCAAAGTTTCCAAGCATGAAATTTGTATTAATTCTTGATAAATGGTCAAAATGAGTGAAATTTGTAACTAAATCACTTTAAAATGGCCAATTTCAGGCAAAAACTAAACAGAAAACAGATCTTGGGCTTTTTGGCTCAATTGTTCTTTCAAGGGGTAGTCGTATTGGCGCCCATTGGGGTGACTGTTTGGGTGGTGGTAAGCCTATTCAATTGGGTAGATAATTTTTTACCTAATTTATTAAATGTCTTATTTCCTCTTCAATTTGCCGAAGTGAATGGACAAATACCAAAAGTAACTGGTCTTGGATTTTTAGTGGCCCTATTATTAGTCTTAATTGTGGGATGGTTATCCTCTTTATTTTTTGTTGAAAGGCTGGTATCGGTTTTTGATAAAGTTTTAGAAAAAACGCCTGGCATTAAAATTATTTACTCTTCGGTCAAAGATTTTTTAGAAGCATTTGCAGGCAATAAGAAAAAATTTGATCAACCTATTTTAGTGAATGTGGATGCGACAGATGTTTGGAGAATAGGATTCATCACACAAAAAGATAGTGCACATTTTGGATTAGCAGATTTTGTAACAGTCTATGTGCCCCATTCCTATGCGATATCTGGGATCACTTATATCGTCGCGCCTACAAGAATAAAAAAATTACCAAAAGGGATTGCTGCAGCAGAAGCTATGAAGTACGTGGTTTCTGGAGGCGTCACTACGATGGATGAGAATGAAGCGGATAATTTAAATAGTATCGACTAATGCAATTACATAATTTTAATTCGGGCCCTTCCATTTTACCCAAAGAAGTATTGGATCAAGCGGCAGCTGCCATTCATGATTTTAATGGAACGGGATTATCTATTTTAGAAATCGGACATAGAACAACACATTTCGTTGCCGTAGTAGAAGAAGCAAAACAAATTGTAAAAAGATTGATGGATATAGGCGACGATTATGAAGTCTTATTTTTACAAGGAGGTGCCACCATGCAGTTTATGCAAGTGCCTATGAATTTATTGGATGAAAATGGATTGGCTGCAATTTGTGACAATGGAATCTGGGGGCATAAAGCAGTGAAAGAGGCACAAATTTTTGGACCAGTCGAAGTGGTATCAGACACCACAGCAGACAAGCATACGCATATCAATAAGGCCCTTGAATTGCCCTCAAATACCAGTTATTTGCACATTACGACCAATAATACGGTGGAGGGAACCCAATGGCATAGCTACCCACAGGCTGGTGTGCCCTTAATTGGCGATATGAGTTCGGATATCTTTTGTAGACCCACACCCTTTCATCAGTTTGATTTAATTTATGCAGGCGCACAAAAAAATATGGGTGCAGCGGGTGTGACCATGGTGGTGGTTAAAAAATCCATCCTTGGAAAAACGAATAGATCCATCCCTGCAATTTTAGATTATCAAAAACACATTGAGGCAGGCTCTTTATTAAATACGCCTCCGGTATTTTCGATTTATGTAAGTCTACTCACATTAAGATGGATTGAAAAAGAAGGTGGACTAGTAGAGATGGAAAAAAGAAATACTGCAAAAGCAAAATTATTATACGATACCATCGATGCATCTGAACATTTTTATTGTCCCATTGCAAAGGAAGATAGAAGTATTATGAATGCGGTTTTCTTTTTAAAAGATCAAACAAAAGAAGCCGATTTTTTAATTTTGTGTAAAGAAAAGGGCATGATTGGTGTGAAAGGTTATAGAACGGTGGGGGGCATAAGAGTAAGTATGTACAATGCCATGCCTATGTCAAGTGTAGCTTCATTTTGCGAATTAATAAAAGACTTTCATTAAGGCTATTTTTTGTTTCAAAAAATATTTTATTTTAACGAATCAATGGCTATCAAGTCGATTATATTCGACAAAATGAACGATATTTGCCTTCATGGCAAAAATCAGTCCCTTTGAGGCATTGCGTCCTCAGCCTCAATTAGCGAAGCAAGTTGCAAGTAAACCTTATGATGTTTTAAATAGTGCAGAAGCAAAAGCGGAAGCTGTTGGCAACGCGTATTCTTTTTTACATATCACTAAAAGTGAAATTGATTTACCAGAAACGGTAGACATCCACAGTCAACAAGTCTATGATATTGCATTGGATAATTTAAATGCATTCATGCAAAGAGATGTGTTGTTTAAAGAATCAAAACCTTGTTATTATATTTATCAATTGATCATGGATGGTCGTGCGCAAACAGGATTGGTTTGTGTGAGTAGTGTAGATGATTATGAAAATGGTATTATCAAAAAGCATGAGTTTACACGTCCCGAAAAAGAGCAGGATAGAATCAATCATATGAAGACGATTGGCGCACAAACTGGGAATGTTTTTTTAGCGTACCGCAATCAGGCTGCCATTGATACTTTGATAGAAAAATGGAAGACGACCAAAAATGCAGTCTATGATTTTACTGCTGAAGATGGCATCCAGCATACGGTTTGGGCAGTGAGCGATACCGATACTATTGCACAAATCACCCAATTATTTGACACCGAAGTGCCATGCACGTATATCGCAGATGGGCATCACAGAGCAGCATCGGCTGCAAAAGTAAGAACGGCGATTGGCAAGCAAAATACAAGTGCCGACTATTTCTTAACGACTTTGTTTCCATCTAACCAATTGGCGATCATGGATTACAATCGAGTGGTGAAAGATTTGAATGGGCATGAAGCAGCAGCTTTTTTAACTGCATTGGCGCAAGATTTTGATGTTCAAACAATGGACGCTGCATTTAAACCAGATGCTTTACATCGTTTTGGATTGTATATGCAACATCAATGGTATGCATTGACTGCAAAGCCAGGCACCTACAATGATGCAGACCCTATTGGTGTGTTAGATGTCACCATTTTATCTAATCATATTTTAGATAAATTATTAGGTATCAAAGACCAACGTGTCGACAAAAGAATTGATTTTGTGGGCGGTATCCGAGGTATGGAAGCGCTAGAAGCGAGAGTGGATAGTGGCGATATGGCATTGGCAATCAGTTTATATCCAGTTACGATTGACCAATTATTCAATATCTCAGATGCGGGCGAGGTGATGCCACCAAAAAGCACTTGGTTTGAGCCAAAATTAAGAGATGGCTTATTGACCCATTTGATATACGATTCAAAGGATTAAACAAGATTTAATAGTCGACCTTAAAATGTTTTATATAAAAGTCGAGTAGCCTATAATTCCTTTCTAAAACCAGTCAAAAGACTGGTTTTTTTTGTATTTTGTTGTACAAATCACTTGACATATGGAATCTAAAAGACTCTTTGATTGTATAGAACATCAGTTAACAAATTTTCCTCAGGAAGCCATGTTTGCTGCAAAAGAAAACGGCGCTTGGAAAAAATATCCTACGACCGAAGTTGCTTCAACCGTGAATGCTTTGAGCGCTGGTTTATTAAGCCTTGGCTTATCTGGGAA
>JBILAW010000017.1:0-18369 GCA_044354025.1 Sediminibacterium sp. | reverse complement strand
ATTTCGATATTTAAAGGTTGGTTCGGGTTTTGTTCCATAAACTAAATTAAGAGTCCAAAGATACGAGGGAACGAATCTTAAAAAGAACTAAATTTGCGCCATGTTAGTATTAGACGGAAAAATAGCCTCAGCGGCAGTCAAGGCAAGCTTATTAGAACAAACTACAGCATTAAAGGCTGCGGGTAAAAGAACGCCCCATTTAGCAGCTATTTTAGTGGGCAACAATGGTGCTAGCGAAACTTATGTAGCAAGTAAAGTAAGAAACTGCGAAGAGACCGGATTTGGTTCTTCCCTTTTCCGTTTCGAAGAGACCGTATCAGAGGCCGAATTATTAGCGCAGATTGAAGCATTGAATAAGAACGAAAATGTAGATGGTATTTTAGTACAACTTCCACTTCCTAAACATATTGACGACGCTAAAGTGATTGAGGCGATTGATCCTAAAAAAGATGTGGATGGATTTCATCCGTCTAATGTTGGTAGACTAGTGCAAGGACTGAATACTTTTATTCCAGCAACGCCATATGGTGTGCTACTAATGTTCGAACATTTTAATATTGAAACAAAAGGCAAACGTGCTGTGGTGATTGGAAGGAGTAATATTGTAGGTAGACCAATGAGTATTTTATTAAGCTCAGATCATCCACAAGGCAATTGCACAGTCACTTGTTGTCATAGATATACACCAAAAGAAGACTTGATTGACATCTGTTCCAAAGCAGACATCTTGGTTGTAGCGGTGGGTATGCCTGATTTTATAGACGCGAGCATGATCAAGCCAGGCGCAGTGATCATTGACGTTGGTATCACTAGAGTTACAGATGCCACTGCAGCAAAAGGTTTTAGAATTAAGGGAGATGTAAATTATGCATCTGCTATTACTGTGGCTTCTGCAGTCACTCCTGTTCCAGGTGGCGTTGGTTTAATGACCATCGCAGGCTTATTAAAAAATACAATGAAAGCCTACCAAGGTTTATAAATCATTTAAATAAATACATTGAGCAATCCACATTCTTATCCAGTAATGGAACTTTTTTATTCTTTACAAGGTGAAGGTTATCATCAGGGCAAAGCTGCTTTTTTTATTCGCTTAGCTGGATGTGATGTGGGTTGTGTATGGTGTGATGTGAAAGATAGTTGGGATGCGAGTAAGCATCCGGTATTATCGGTGGAAGAAATTGTGGCTGCTGCAGTCGAGCATCCAAGCCGTATTGCGATAGTCACTGGTGGCGAACCCTTATTGCACCAATTAGACCCTTTAACAACTGCACTAAAAGCGGCAGGATTTCAAACACATATTGAAACTTCGGGATCTAGTCCAATGAGTGGCTCCTGGGATTGGGTTTGTTTGTCACCAAAAAAATTCAAAGCGCCTTTAGCAGAATCTGTAAAAGCTGCGGACGAATTAAAAGTGGTTGTATTTAATAAATCCGATTTCGACTGGGCCAATTCCTTTGTGAACGATGTTCATACGGATTGCAAAAAATACCTTCAACCAGAATGGGAGAAGTCTGACGCCATGACGCCATTAGTCATTGAATACATTAAGTCCAACCCAAGCTGGGAATTAAGCGCGCAATTACACAAGTATATCCAAGTTCCTTAATTCATTTAAGTACTTATCCTATCTTTATTACAGATGCATTTTCTATTACGATACCAAAAAGGTTTTGCACTTTTATTATGTTACCTATTGTGTAGCATAAATATTGTATTGGGGCAGACCAAACAAGCTTTACAAAACTATGAAGCTGGGATAAGTGCTTTAAATAATAATGATGTCCAAAAAGCCATTCAATTTTTTACATTGGCTGCTTCAAAAGATAGTCAATATGTAGATCCCGCTATTGCTTTGTTTCAGGTATACCATGATCAAAAAGATTTTCAAAAAGCCATTCAATATTATTTTCAAATTAAAAAAATAGATAGCGCTGCAGCTGTTCCATTTTTAGTAAAACAAGGCATTGCGCTTGCTAGTCTTGGAAGGTATGATGCTGCTTATCAATTACTAGTTCCTTATTTTAGTAACAATAGTTTACCAGCTTATTTAAAGGAAAAAGCAACTGCATTGTACGTGGTTTGTCAATTTGCTATTTCAGAAAAAATGGCACCCGAAATTAGCATCCAAAATATGGGTGACAGTATCAACTCCCCTGCGTCCGAGTATTTTCCAACCGTGAGCATTCAAGACAGTTTGTTTTTATTTATGCGCAGGTTGAATTTAAGCAGAGAAGATTTTTATGCAAGCAATATGGGCGTGAATGGATTTTCTGCTGCCCTTCCATTATCTGATACTTTAAATTTTGCGGCAAAAAAAGGGAGTATGAGTTTGAGTGCCGATCTACAAACATTATACTACGCTGCCGATTATGCAGAACAAGGCTATGGACGATATGATATTTATAAAGTGCAACGCAGTCCATGGGGATGGTCAAAACCAAAAAATTTAGGTCAAAAAATCAATAGTGATTATTGGGATAGCGCGCCAAGTATTGCACCCGACGGTAACTCCATATATTTTGCCAGCAATCGCCCCGACGGATATGGCGGCATTGATATTTATGTATCGTATAAAAATGAAAAAGGATTTTGGGAAGAAGCCATGAACCTTGGACCATCCATCAATACAAAAGGAGACGACCAAACACCATTCATCCATGCAGATAATCAGAGTTTATATTTTTCAAGCAATGGGCGAGCAGGATTCGGGGGATCAGATATTTATGTATCAAGAAAAAAAATTGATGGCAACTGGACCACACCCATTAATCTAGGATATCCAATCAATACTTATGATAACGAAGGTAGTATTGCTGTTGCAAGCAATGGCGCCACTGCTTATATCGCTAGTGATAGATCAGACAGCAGAGGTGAATTAGATATTTATAAAATCACTTTAGCCGAAAACACAAGAGCCTACAAAACTTGGTATATCAAAGGGCGAATTATAGATGCGAAAACAAAAAAAACCCTTGCTGCCGAATTGCAAATAGTTGATCCTGCGTCTGGTTATCCAATGATGGAAATGCAAATTGATAGCATGGGTCAATTTTTATTGGCCCTGCCTTATTTTGACAGCCTAGGCTTAAAAATCAATAGCCCAGACCATGATTATTTGAGCAGCATCCTTCCAATAGAAAGCTTAAGAAACATGGCAGGAAAAACATTTGATTTCGCATTGACCCCAATCGAAAAACTGTTTACAAAAACATTTAACCAAGTGTATTTTGAAAGTAATTCTGCTATTTTACAAGCCATTTCTAGTGTTGAGTTAGATGCATTGGCGCGTTATTTAAAAAATACATTGAATGCTCAAATTTTAATTGAAGGTCATACAGATAATACTGGCTCAGCAGCACAAAATAATTTACTTTCTTTACAAAGAGCCAACGCTATTGGGGATTACTTGCAACAAAAAGGCATTGCGGCGAATCGCATACAGCGCAAGGGATTGGGCGCTACTACGCCAATCGAAGATAACAATACTGCAGCTGGCAGGGCTAAAAATAGAAGAACCAGTTTTACGATTACGCTGAAGTAAAATCAAGCTTACAAAAGCGTATCCCTATCGCGTATTGAATTTAATATAAATAACTTTTTTGAATATAATTCGCGTATTTATACTTGAATTTCGAATTGTACAATTTCGGATTTTCAAGCAATGAATCCATCCATTTTATATGCCATTGCTTTTTCACAATTACAGGGCATCAATCTATATGAACGAAAAAAATTAATCCATGTATTTGGCTCTGCCATGTCCATTTACAATGCCTGTAAACAAGGCGGCAAAGCATTGATGGAGCTTGAATTAAAATCTTTTGAAAGCCTCCTATCCCCATGGCCTTTAAAAGCAGCCTCAGAAGAACTCTCCACCATCAAAAGATTGAATATTGAAACAACATGCTTGGAAGACGCAGCTTATCCAAATAGATTGATGCAATGTGAAGACGCACCCACTGTCTTATTTTCAAAAGGATCAAAAAAATGGAACCTCCCTTTTTTAATCAGTATTGTTGGGACAAGAAACCACACTATGTATGCAGACAGGGTGATTCAAGAATTACTCGAAGGCATTCAACATTTAAATTTGGGTGTGGTGAGTGGTTTGGCATTGGGTATTGACGGCATGGTGCATGAAAAATCCTGTCAATTAAAAATCCCAAATTGGGGCGTGATAGCAACTGGATTGGATAGCATCTACCCAGCACAACATCAACGCTTAGCAAATAAAATGTTGGATCACGGTGGGATCCTTTCAGAAAACACCAGCAATACCCCACCACTTCCTTATCAATTTCCAAAACGCAATCGCATTGTGGCAGGCATGACCGATGCCACCATCGTGATTGAATCTCAAGTGCAGGGCGGAAGTATGATTACGGCCGGACTTGCAAGAGGCTATAATAGAGAGGTTTTTGCAGTGCCGGGCAAGATTACGGACCAAAAAAGTTCGGGCTGCCTCGCACTCGTTCGGTCCAATACGGCTCAATTATACCAAAACCCCACCCAATTATTAGAAAGCCTGGGTTGGGCAGTTTCTGATACCAATACCCCTATCCAAAAGCCATTGCCCTTTGACCTAAGCCCTATTTGCCAAGAAATTTTAGCCACTATTGCCAAGCAAAGCCCCATCCACCAGGATCAGCTCGCCAATCTATTCAATCTCAATATAGGCTTGCTTTCCACGCATTTATTAACCCTCGAATTAAATGGCCTTGTCCTCCCCCATGGAGGGGCATTCTATAGCATCCGCTAAAAAAGGATTTTGCCCAAATATGGGCTTGCCCTATCTTTGCCTATGGCAACAAGAAATTCTACCTCCCGCATTTTTGGACAAGGCTTGACATTTGATGATGTATTATTGATGCCTGCCTATTCCGAAGTCCTCCCTTCCGAAGTAAATATCCACGCACAATTGACCAAGCATATCAAATTGCATGTGCCAGTTTTGTCTGCTGCAATGGATACAGTGACCGAAGCGCAATTAGCGATCGCACTTGCAAGAGAAGGTGGCATTGGTATCCTTCACAAAAACATGTCTATCGAACGCCAAGCAGAACAAGTGCGTAAAGTAAAACGTAGTGAGAGTGGCATGATTGTAGACCCTATCACTTTAGAAGTTACAGCAACCATTGGTGATGCATTGAACTTAATGCGCGATAATAAAATTGGCGGTATTCCTATTGTTGACAAAAACCACAAATTAGTGGGCATCCTCACCAACCGCGACTTACGCTTTGAGACCGATCGTAAAAGAAAAGTAAGCGAAGTGATGACCAGTGAAAAATTAATCATTGCGCCAGAAGGAACAGATTTAAAGAAAGCAGAAAAAATCTTACGTCAATATAAAATTGAAAAATTACCTGTTGTCAACAAACAAGGAAAATTAATTGGCTTAATTACTTACAGAGATATTTTACAAGTCACTGCATTCCCAAATGCCGCTAAAGATAGCATTGGTCGTTTATTAGTGGGTGCTGCTTTAGGTATTACAAAAGATGTATTAGATCGTGCAGCAGCTTTGCAAAGTGTTGGTGTAGATATCGTTTCATTAGATAGTGCACATGGTCATAGCAAAGGCGTGATTGAAGCTTTGAAATTGATCAAGAAAAATTTTAAAAACTTACCGGTGATTGCAGGTAATATCGCTACGGGTGAAGGTGCATTGGCATTGGCAGCAGCTGGTGCAGATGCAGTAAAAGTAGGTATTGGTCCTGGATCTATTTGTACAACAAGAATTGTAGCAGGTGCTGGTGTACCTCAATTAACAGCAATCATGGAAGCAGCTAAAGCATTAAAAGGAAAAAATATTCCAATTATTGCTGACGGTGGTATTCGTTATACAGGCGATATGGTCAAAGCAATAGCAGCTGGAGCCAATTGCGTAATGATGGGCAGTATTTTTGCAGGTACCGAAGAAAGTCCTGGCGAAACAATTATATACGAAGGCAGAAAATTCAAAGGATACCGTGGCATGGGAAGCATTGGCGCGATGTCTCAAGGCAGTGGTGATCGATATTTCCAAGAAGATGCAGACGCTAAAAAGTTTGTACCAGAAGGGATTGAAGGTCGCGTAGCTTACAAAGGCACATTAGGAGAAATCGTTTATCAATTTGTGGGTGGATTAAAAGCAGGTATGGGTTACTGTGGTGCAAAAACTATAAAGGATTTGCAAAACGCCACATTCGTTCAAATCACCAATGCTGGTATGAGAGAAAGCCACGCACACGATATTGATATCACTAAAGAATCTCCAAACTATAGTAGAAAATAAGGCTACACGAATAAATCAACACAATGCGTAAACTTTGTTTACTTCCACTATTGTTATTGTTCGGATTGTTTACATCCACTAGACTCGCTGCACAGGATAGTACCAAAGCGGCAATGCAAATTAGTATTTTAACTTGCGCACCTGGCGAAGATGTCTATACCGCTTGGGGACATACTGCCATTAGAATCATTGACTCAGCCAAGCAAACTGATGTAGTCTACAATTTTGGCACATTCGATTTTAACACCCCTAATTTTTTAGTTGAATTTGTAAAAGGTAATTTGAATTATTTTTTATCAGCAGATAATTTTCAAAATTTTATTTTAGAATACCAATACTATGGGCGAAGTATTAAAGAGCAAGTATTGATTTTAACAGATGTAGAAAAAATAAATTGGCAAAATGCATTACTTAAAAATTTAGAAGGTAATAATCGATATTACTTATATAATTTCATTACAGATAATTGTACCACAAGAGTAAAAGATGGATTTTATCAATTTGCAAGTTCGCAAGTTCCTCCATCTACTATTAAAAGCTATAGAACCCATGTCGTAGAAGCGCCTTATCAACAAGGCATTCCATGGATAGGATTGGGCATTGATGTTTTGTTAGGCGCAGTCTCAGATAAAGCGCCAAGCGCAATACAGGCAGGCTTCTTACCAGATTTATTATTTGATCAACTTGCAGCTCAACCAAGCCATATTGCATCAACTCAAAATTACGACTTCACAAAAACGACACCAACGAAACCTACAGATCCAATCAATTATATCATTGGATTTATGCTGGTGTATTTATTTGTTGGCAAATGGAATGCAAGATGGGCGGTGATGACTGCTAAATTTTTAGATATTATTTTACTATTTATTTTTGGACTAGGTGGATTGTTATTGGTTTATATGAGTTTGTTTTCAAAACACACAGCATGTCATTATAATTTTAATATTGATTGGATTCATCCATTGTATTGGATTGCACTAGTTTGTTATTTTATGAAGCCTATTTGGGCAGGCTATCTAGGTCGCGTCTTCTTTATTGCTACTATTGGACTGATTGCAGTCAGCTACTGGCTTCCTCAATCATTTTCTATTTCGGTCTATCTATTAATGGGGCTTTCTTTAATATTGAATTATCGTTTGATTAAAAGAGGAAGGGATGCAAAATTCAATTAAGCTAACCCCGCAGCATTACAATTACGGAATAGATCAGCTTGCATATTTTGACGAGGGCAAAGGCAATCAAACCATCCTACTAATTCATGGCTTTGGTGAAGACCATAGTATCTGGAAAAATCAAATTGATTTTTTGTCCACTCATTATAGAGTCATCGCACCAAATTTACCTGGAGTGCATTGCAAACCTTTGGCATTGCATCATAGCCAAGCACCTAGCATCCGAATGTATGTAGAAGTGCTACATGATTTAATGCACCATTTACATATCGAACAATACTATATCGTAGGACATAGCATGGGCGGCTATATCGGCTTATCCTTTGCAGATTACTATGTGAACCATGTGCAAGGTTTATTATTACTGCACTCAACCACTTACGAGGACAACGAAGCAAAAAAAACAAGTAGGATGAAAGTGGCCGAGTTTATTCAAGAATGGGGCGTCTCTAAATACCTTGAAACTGCTACACCTAATTTATTTGGTGATGCATATAAAAAATCTAACCCAGCAGCCATTCAAAATGTCATTGATAGAGGATTGGGTATTAGCCCAGAAGCGATGATCCAATTTGTATTTGCCATGCGGAACCGTAAAGCAATGACCCATTTACTGCAACAAAATAATATGCCTGTATGGATGATTGCAGGAGACGCAGACCTTGCAGTAACCATTCAAGACAGCTTAGAACAAATTAAATTACTACCTTCATCCAACAGTTTGGTGCTCAAAGAAGTGGGCCATATGGGCATGCTTGAAGCAACCAATTTAGTGAACCAATTCATTCAAAAAATGTTACTTGGTAATAATGAAGCACTTAAATAAAAATTTATAATAACTACAATACGATGTCAAAAATCATTTTAATTACGGGAGCAAGTTCAGGATTTGGAAAAGCAACTGCTACAAAATTTGCAGCAGGCGGTTGGAACCTCATTTTAACTGCACGCAGAAAAGAAAAATTAGACGAATTAGCAAAAGCACTCGAAGCAAACTATGGCATCAAGACATTGTGCCTAATATTTGATGTTCAAGATAAAAAAGCCGTTTTTGAGAACTTACAAAACCTGCCTACAGAATGGCAAGCAATTAATATATTGGTGAACAATGCAGGCCTTGCCTTAGGCAGGGATTCTTTTGAAAACGCTAATTTAGAAGACTGGGAGACGATGATAGATACCAATGTGAAAGGTTTACTATATGCTTCTAAGGCAGTATTACCAATGCTCATCAAAGAAAAAGGGCATATCATTAATATTGGAAGCACAGCAGGTAAAGAAGTGTATAAAGATGGAAATGTGTATTGTGCCTCTAAGCACGCAGTAGATGCGATTAGTAAAGCACAAAGAATTGACTTACTGCCTTATCAAATAAAAGTTACCGCCATTCATCCAGGCGCAGCAGATACTGAATTTTCTGTGGTTCGATTTAAAGGAGATGCAGAAAAAGCGAATGCAGTGTATAATGGTTATACACCTTTGATGGCAGAAGATATTGCAGATACCGTTTGGTATGTGGCCAATACACCAGCGCATGTATGTATCAATGATTTGGTAATTACTTGTGTAGCACAAGCGAATTCAATGTATCTACAGAAATAGAATGATTTATTTTTTATTTTAAAAGCATTTGAATTGTGCTAATTCTAATGTTTTATATTTTGAAATCATTTGAATTATTATAATTCTAATGATTTCTATTTTAAAGAGATTTGAATTATTATAATTCCAATCTCTTTATCCAAAGTCAATTTCAGTATTGTCGCCAATATTTAATGTACGGCTCATCCCCTTCACTGCAGCATCGCTTCCAATCAATGAATTGTCTAATACCACTTCATCCAATGCAGTGTAAGAGCCAATGATGCTATCTTTCACAATCGAACTTCTGATAGTGGTATTATTGCCAATCGTTACATGCGGCCCAATGATTGAATTTTCTATAACACATCCGTCCGCAATACTAACTGGTGCAATGATGATACTATTGGTATATAATTCTGGGTTAATGGCATAGCCTCCAGACTTCTTAAGCAACATGGCATTGGTTTCTAGCAAAGTTTCTTTTTTACCACAATCAAACCAGTTCTTGACTTTAAAGGATTTAAAAGCCACCCCTTTTTTGATCATGCAATCCAATGCATCCGTTAAATTATATTCATCGTTGGATTTAATATTCTCGTTTACTAATTTTTGAAAGCATTCAAATAAAATAGTAGACTCTTTAATTTTATACAATCCTACCAATGCATTATTACTTTTTGGAATCGACGGCTTCTCAACAACATGTTCAATGAGTCCATCTTCATTCATTTCTGCCACTCCGAATTGTCTTGGATCATCTACTTTTTGAACACCCAACATACTAGTAGGGCTTTCTAAAACTTCTTTAATATCGTATTCACAAATGGTATCGCCTAAGGCAATAAAAACTTCATCCCCACCTACAATTTCTTGAGCCAATTGAATCGCATGCGCTGTCCCTTGACGATCGTTCTGATACACAAAATGGGTTTTCAAATTTGGGTAGGTTTGCTCCACATAATGTTGGATCTTCTCTCCTAAGTAGCCCACTACAAAAATGAACTCATTGATCCCTTCGGCCTTTAATTGATCTACGATAAAACTTAAAATAGTTTTACCTGCTATAGGAATCAACGCCTTAGGCTGTGTATAGGTATGTGGTCTTAGTTTCGCTCCTGCGCCTGCAACCGGTATAATCGCCTTCATGTAGTTATTGTTTAGGGGAGGATAAAAATAGCAAAAAACCATTAGTTCATGCCATTATATCCGCTCAAAGATAGGAATATTATAAAACACTAAACAAATGTGGATATTCAGCCCAAAACTCTTGCTAGAAAGCTTTGGAGCAAGTTAATAATAAATTAATTTTGCCCCTTATAAACACAGCCTTATGAAAAGAGATACCCTTGTTTTTGACATCATCAACCAAGAATTAGCGCGTCAAAGACGTGGTATAGAACTAATTGCTTCTGAGAACTTTACAAGCTTACAAGTGATGCAAGCCACAGGCTGTGTGATGACCAATAAATATGCCGAAGGGTATCCTGGAAAAAGGTATTATGGTGGATGTGAGATTGTAGATAAAACAGAGCAATTAGCAATAGATCGTTTAAAAGAAATATTTGGATTAGAATATGCCAATGTGCAACCCCATAGTGGTGCGCAAGCCAATGCTGCAGTCATGTTGGCCATCTTAAAAAATGGCGACGCTATTTTAGGTTTAGACTTAAGCATGGGCGGTCACTTAACACATGGCAGTGCGGTGAACTTTTCTGGTAAAACTTACACCCCACATTTTTATGGTGTAGTGAAAGAAACTGGATTGATTGATTATGAGATGTTAGAAAGTCAAGCAAGAATGCATAAGCCTAAATTAATTATTTGTGGTGCAAGTGCTTATAGTAGAGATATTGATTACGCGCGTATTCGTAAAGTAGCAGACGAAGTGGGTGCATTTGTTTTAGCAGATATTGCGCACCCTGCAGGATTGATTGCAAAGGGATTATTAAGTTCTCCATTCAACCATTGTCATTTTGTTACTTCTACTACACACAAAACATTGCGCGGACCAAGAGGTGGTGTGATCATGATGGCAAAAGACGGCGAGAATACATTGGGATTAAAAGATATGAAAGGGAATTTAAGACTATGGTCCAATGTCATTGATATGGCTGTTTTCCCAGGTACACAAGGTGGACCATTGGAACATGTGATTGCAGCAAAAGCAATTGCCTTTGGAGAAATTCTATCCGATGAATTTATGGTGTATCAAAAGCAAGTTCAAACAAATGCGAGAACTATGGCTGCAGCATTTGTTGCAAAAGGCTATGAAATAATTAGTGGTGGTACAGACAATCACTTAATGTTGATTGACTTAAGAAATAAAAATATCAGCGGTAAAAAAGCAGAGCAAGTATTAGGTATGGCGGATATCACAGCAAATAAAAATATGGTGCCTTATGATGATAAGTCTGCTTTTGTGACTTCGGGTATCCGTTTTGGTGTAGCTGCTATTACAACAAGAGGCATGAACGAAGGACATATTCCTTTTGTAGTAGAATCCATTGATACCGCCTTGATGAACGCAGACAACGAAACTGTATTAGCCAACACAAGGAAAGAAGTCAACAAATTCATGGAGCAATTTGTATTGTATCCTGAATTAGGATAATTATTGGCTAACTTTAATCTATGATACAAAGAATACAAACCCTATGGTTATTGATTGCTAGCGCAGCTGCATTCTTTATCTTGAAATTTCCTTTTTATTATACACCACAGCCCAATGCTTTGGAAATTAATGGCGCAGCACAATACAGCACATTAATCAGTTTGGCATTTAGTGCTTGTTTGTCTTTTTTATGTATTTTTTTATATGGCAATCGTATGTTACAATTAAAAGTAACCCTGGTTAACTTTTTACTTTCAGGATTGATTGGTTATTTTATTTACAACATCGTCAAAGCAAACCCAGGCGGCGGCTTCACACTTGCCTCTGCTAGTTTATTTTTAATTCCAATTTTACAATTGGTTGCTTGTTACAAAATTTATCAGGACGAGAAATTAGTGAAGAGTGCAGATAGGATTAGATAAACTCAGCTAATAATTTTTGAATAAGTTTGACTAGTCATGGCGCTTATTTTTAAGTTGTTGTAAAAGCAATTCCAAATCCTCGATGGACATTTGTTTTTTATCTACCAAAAAAGAAACCACATTGGCATAAGAGCCTTCAAAATAATTTTCGGTTAAACCTTCAATTCTTTTACCTGAATACTCAGATTTACTCACCAATGGATGGTAAAAATTATTCCTATTGGGATTTTGAATCCCAACAAACTCCTTTTCAACTAAAATTTTAAGTAAGGTCGCCACCGTATTATGATGTGGCTTTGGCGCATCCAATGCTTCCAAAATGTCTTTGATATAACCGCCCTGATCTAGCGACCATAGGGCTTGCATGATTTGTTCTTCGGCTTGTGTCAATTTTTTCATATCCTTCATTTTTGGCTTTATAACTAATTTCTTAGTCAATATTATAACTAATTTATTAGTTAGCCAAAAAATATGAAATATTTTAATTAAGCCACTTCCAATTCCTTTTCTATTGCTTTTTGAACCAATTGATTTAGGCTAATCCCTTTCATGGTGGCGAGCATTGCCGCCTTCTTATGAACATCAGGTGTAACTCGGACATTAAAAGACCCTTTAAAGCTTTTTATGCAAGGCTTCTTTGTTTGTTTACAGATTTCAATATAATCCTCAACTGCTTCTTTAAATGCATTTTTTATTTCACTGACACATCCCCCTTCATATAAAATCAAGTCATCAATGCATTCTATTTTGCCATATAGGACATCATCTTCTTCGCTAAAAGATACTGATCCTAGAAATCCTTTATAGTTTAACGTGTTTTTCATTATTTTTCTTTTGATGTTATTTTGGATATTACTTCAACAATCTGATATTTCTTTAAAATATTGCCAGGATGTGGTTTATGTATTCTGATTTTAATTTGCTTTATCACATTTAAAAACAATACTCTTGACCCTGAAGTTTTTCCAAGATTACTTTCCTCATAGCCTAAACTATTAAGCAATGTCTTTAGTTCTTGGTAAGAAAAATCCTTGGGCATGCTTAAGAATCTTTCTAGTAGTTTATCTTTCTTTGTCATACAAAATTGCAACTATTTTTTAGTTACAACAAAAATAATAAAAGGAAATTCAAACTAGCAAAATAAACTTTCCTAATTCATTGATTTTAAATAAGTTACATAGAATTTAGCCTAAGTACTTCCCAGTTTGAGAGGCCTTGCATTTGGCCAATCCTGTCGGAACACCTGCGTAAACCACATTGCCTCCATTGACACCTGCTTCTGGTCCCATGTCAATCACCCAGTCTGCCGACTTAATGATATCGGTATTGTGCTCCACTACAATCAAAGAATGTCCTTGATCAATTAAAGCATTAAAAGCTTTTAATAATTTATGGATATCGTGAAAATGTAAACCCGTGGTTGGCTCATCAAATATGAATAACATTTTACTACTTGCTTTTCCCTTGCCTAAGAAACTTGCCAACTTAACTCTTTGTGCTTCGCCACCACTTAGTGTGCTACTACTTTGTCCTAGCTTCACATAACCCAACCCTACTTCTTGTAATGGACTTATTGCTAAGACAATATTTTTTTCTTCGCTAAAAAATTCAATGGCTTCATCCACACTCATCTCTAATACATCGTGGATGCTTTTTCCTTTGTATTGTACTTCTAAAACTGCTTCTTTAAATCTTTTTCCGCCGCAATCCTCACATACTAAATGCACATCTGCCAAGAATTGCATTTCTACCAATTGTTCTCCTTCCCCTTTACAAGTATCACATCTTCCTCCGTCCACATTGAATGAAAAATGTTTTGGTAAGAAGCCTCTTATTTTTGATAAGGCCTGCTTTGAATAAATATCTCTAATGGCATCGTATGCTTTAATATAAGTCACAGGATTGCTTCTGGATGATTTTCCAATTGGATTTTGATCCACCATTTCTATCTGATCAAATAAATGCAAGTCGCCTTTGATCGCAGAGAATCCTCCCTTCATTTCAGTTGGCAATTGTTTTGCATCTAACAAAGCATTGTATAAAACTTGCTTCACTAAAGTTGTTTTACCACTTCCACTCACGCCAGACACTACGGTCAAACATTGCAATGGAAATTGGACATCTATATTTTTTAAATTGTGCAAAAAAGCACCTTCTAATTGTATGGTATGTTTTGTGGATCTTGTTTTTAATGGGATTGGAATAGATAAAGTGCCGCTTAAATATTTTCCAGTTAAACTATTTTTATCCTTCATCAACTTTGCTGCATTCCCAACTGCAACGACCTCTCCGCCCAAATGCGCCGCCAAAGGACCCATGTCTATAATATGATCTGATTCACGCATAATTTGTTCATCGTGCTCTACCACCACCACTGTATTCCCAAGGTCTCTTAGATTTTGTAATACTTTAATCAATCGCTCCGTATCTCTTGAATGCAATCCAATGGAAGGCTCATCCAAAATATATAAAGAGTTGGTCAAATTACTGCCCAAGCATCTAGTTAACTGTATACGCTGACTCTCTCCACCACTCAAGCTATTCGCTAAACGACTTAATGTTAAATAGCCTAAACCCACATCCATTAATGTTTGTATACGTTGTTCAATCTCCATCAACACACGCTTTGCAATCACTGTATCTGTAGTGCTTAATTTTAATTGTTGAAACCAAACCTGTAAATCCTGCACTGGCATGGTACACAATTGACCAATATGTTGATCTGCAATTTTTACATACAAAGCTTCTTTACGCAATCTGTATCCTTGACATTCTGAACAATCTGTTCGGCCTCGATACCTGCTCAACAAAACACGAAACTGTACTTTATATAAATGCGCTTCTACGTCTTTAAAGAAATCATCAATACCGTATGCTTTACCAACACCTTTCCAAAGTTGTTGTAATTGTGCCTTCGTTAATTTTAGGATAGGTTGATGAATAGGAAATCCTTCCTTACCCGCTTCCTTCACAAATTGATCCTTCCACCAAGAAAGCTTTTCGCCCTTCCATGGTGCCACAGCGCCATCATACACCGATAAGTGTGGATTTGGGATGACCAAGTTGGCATCGATTCCTAAGACTTGACTATAGCCTTCACAAGTGGTACAAGCACCATATGGATTATTGAATGAAAAAAAATTAGGACTTGGTTCATCAAACTCAATGCCGTCTAAAGTAAACTTGTTATTATAGCTGACTAATTTAGTTTCATTTTGTTCTACCCAAACAATCCCCTCTCCTTCGTAAAATGCAGTACCAATAGAGTCTGTCAATCGATGCAGATCATCTTCCTCAAATTTCTTCACCACCACACGATCAATTAAAATATAGACTTCCTTGTCTTTTATATTTTGTTGCAGTTCCTTTTTAGTCCAGTTCAATGCGTCTTCTATTCTTACAATGGCTGGCGAGGTTTTTGCTGCTCTTAAATAAATACGCGCAAAACCTTTTTGCATGAGGATGTTCAATTCCTCTTGGATATCTCTTTTGGCATGCTGCTTAAATAAAACCAATAAGACCATTTTATCTCCTTGCTTCCCTTTTTCAATAAAGGACAGCACATCTTGTACATCTTGTTTTTTTACTTCTTGGCCGCTAATAGGGGAATAGGTTTTACCAATCCTGGCAAATAAGACCCTTAAGTACTCATAAATTTCGGTCATACTGCCCACTGTACTTCTTGGGGTTCGGGTGGTCACTTTTTGCTCAATGGCAATGGCTGGACACAATCCCTTGATATAATCCACATCCGGCTTCCCCATTCTAGACATAAATTGTCTGGCATAGGAGGATAAACTTTCGGCATAGCGCCTTTGTCCCTCGGCAAATAGGGTATCAATGGTCAAAGAAGACTTTCCGCTACCAGAAACCCCTGTTACCACAATCAATTGGTTCCTAGGAAACTCAACAGATACATTTTTTAGGTTATGCACCCTTGCACCCACCACTTCGATGTTATTTCGTTCCGTTTTATCCAGCAATTTCTTAGTTACAGCCATACTACAAAAATAACACCAACAGGACCTATTTGGTTGTCTTCCAACTTAATATTATTGTAAATAATACAATGTGGATATCCTTGAAACAAATTTCTTGTTTCCCACATCTACGATTCGAGCACAATAAGCTAGTAATTTTCCTAAACTAATCCAAAGGGACCCAAAACCCGACCTAAGAACAACCTATAAAAAACAAACATGAACAAAGTAGTTGAACTGACAGACAACGAATTGATCCAATCTTTTCAAGGAGGCAATACCCGTGCTTTCGATGCCTTGATTGATCGTTACCAAGAAAAAATCTTTAACACCATTTTATTTATGGTGAAAGACAGCTATTTAGCCGAAGATTTAATCCAGGAAATTTTTATTAAAATTATTGACAACTTAAAGCAAAGAAAATATGCCGAAGAAGGTAAGTTTCTTCCTTGGGCTTTAAGAATTTCACATAATTTTTGTGTAGATCATTTTAGAAAAGTAAAACGCAC
The DNA here is from genome assembly GCA_044354025.1 of Sediminibacterium sp. Lineage (GTDB taxonomy): Bacteria > Bacteroidota > Bacteroidia > Chitinophagales > Chitinophagaceae > Sediminibacterium. The sequence continues at coordinate 1,811 of JBILAW010000017.1, read as the reverse complement.
ACCAGTAATTAAAACAAGTGATGACCAAGATATTTTTGAAGTGATTAAGCATACCGATCATTCTGCCGATTATAAAATGACCCGTGCACAAACACATAAAAATATTCAAGAACTCGTTGACTTATTACCAGAGGAACAAAGAGAGATTATTGTGTTAAGACACTATGCCAATTTTAGTTTTAAAGAAATTGCGACTTTGACCAACTGCAGTATCAATACTGCTTTAGGTAGAATGCGTTATGGCTTAATTAATTTAAGAAAAATGATGAACGAGCGCGGTATGACGATGTAGTTATTTTTTCTTCGCGCTACATTTTAGCCATTCAAGGTATTGTTGTATATCTGGCGTATAACCAATTGGATTAGATTGAAGCACTTGATCTGGACTCAGTACAACATATAAAGGTTGTGAGGATTGATTAAAATTCTCGGTCTCAAATGTCGCCCACAAATCTGCTACGGTATTGATTTGTTTTTGTTGACCACCTTGCGTCGTGTATACAAAACGTTCAGCTACGGGTAAATTTGCTCGATCATCTACATATAAGGATAGTAAAATAAAATTTTCTTGAATGAATTTTTGCACCGCAGGATCTGTCCATACCTGTTCTTCCATTTTTCTACAATTCACACAAGCCCAACCAGTAAAGTCAATTAAGATTGGTTTTTGTTGCGCCTTCGCCATCGCCAATGCCTTGGTATAGTCATTCACTACATCCGCTTTTAAACCATGACTTGAACTATCAGATGCAAATAGACTATAATGTGTTGGCGGCGGGAAGCCACTTAGTAATTTTAAATTATTGGCATTTTGAGGCATCAATCCTGCCCCTAAATACAATGCAAAACCTAAGGCGAGTCCACCAAACAATTTTCGACCTAAAGCAATCTTTTGTCCTTTTACATCATGTGGTAACAATAAGAAACCAAATAGGTAAGCAGACAAACCAAGGCTAATCAAGATCCAAATACCAATAAAGACTTCTCTTTTTAATAATCCCCAATGTTGCACTAAATCTGCATTCGATAAAAATTTAAATGCCAATGCCAATTCAACAAAGGCCAATACTTTTTTTACTGTATCCAACCAGCCTCCAGATTTAGGTAAGCTCTGAAGCCATTGTGGGAAGATGGCAAATAAAGTAAAGGGAAGTGCCAATGCTAATCCAAATCCTGCCATGCCTTGTGTTAAGGCCCAGGCACCTCCTTGTAATGAACCCACTAATAAAGTACCTAGTATTGGTCCTGTGCAAGAGAAAGAAACAATCGCTAATGTGATGGCCATGAAAAAAATACCGCCCAAACTTCCCAAGCCACTTTTAGCGTCGGCTTTATTGGCAATACCCGAAGGCAAACTAATTTCAAAATAACCAAAGAAAGAAATAGAAAAGAAAATGAAGATGGCAAAGAATGCAATATTCAACCAAGCGTTGGTAGAAATGCTATTGAAAATTTCTGGTTGCACATTGCCTGCAATATGAAAAGGCACACTTGCCAATACATAAATTAAAAAAATACTCAATCCATAAATCAATCCATTTTGTATCCCTTGTTTTCTTGTCTTAGATCTTTTGGTAAAAAAAGAAACGGTAACAGGAATCATTGGAAAAACACATGGCGTAACTAGTGCAATCAATCCGCCCAAGAATCCTAAAAAGAATACACCCCATGCACCGCTATCTGCATTCGTACTTGATGTTGTTTCTCCGCATGCATTTTCAGGTGCATTACGTGCCGACTCAGGAAGTAAGATATTGAACTGCGTTCCTTTTTGTCCATTGGCTAAAGGCATTGCAATAGGTAATTCAATC
>JBILAW010000112.1:0-5591 GCA_044354025.1 Sediminibacterium sp. | reverse complement strand
ATTTTTCTGTATGCGCTACGTTGAAATTAATGACAGACTTGCCGTTTACGTTATTCACCACGGCGTCTTTACCTAAATTTCCAATCACTTGTAACTTTATCATATTGTATATTTTAACTTTCTAAGAGAATGAAGATAGTAATTTTTTATTACTTTTGTGCCAAGCCAACTTTTAACTGGCCACCGAAAAATGAGCAAAAAAGGAAAAGTACTTGTCGCAATGAGCGGCGGAATAGATAGCACAGTCGCTGCAATTCTCTTACACAACGAAGGATATGAAGTAGTCGGAATTACCATGAAAACATGGGATTATTCCACCAGTAATGCCAATGGTAAGGAAACAGGCTGTTGCAATATCGATTCATTTAACGACGCTAGAATGGCGGCGGTGAACCATGGGTTCCCACATTATATATTAGATATCAGAGAAGAATTTGGTGACTTTGTCATTGAGAATTTTGTAGAAGAATATTTGGCTGGCCGAACCCCCAACCCATGTGTGATGTGCAACACCCATATCAAATGGCGCGCCTTACTCAAAAGAGCAGATGCATTGGGTTGCGAATTCATTGCCACAGGACATTATGCTAAAGTGCGTCAACACGATAATGGACGTTATGTGATTTCAAAAGGATTGGATGAAACAAAGGACCAAAGCTATGTTTTGTGGGGTGTGGATCAAGACTTATTAAAGCGTACCATCCTTCCACTCGGTGGCATGCACAAAAAAGATATCAAACAAATGGCGATTGATATGGGCTATCCAGAACTCGCTAAAAAAAGTGAGAGCTACGAAATTTGTTTCGTACCTGACAATGATTATAGAGGGTTCTTAAAACGTCGTGTGGATGGATTAGAAGAAAAAGTCAATGGCGGATGGTTTGTAGATACCAAAGGAAAAAGATTAGGAAAACATAAAGGCTATCCATTTTATACAATTGGACAAAGAAAAGGATTGGAACTAGCAATGGGCCATCCTGTCTATGTTACATCGATTGATCCTGAAAAAAATATTGTGGTGATTGGAGAGGAATCAGATTTAGATAAGAACGATATGCTAGTTGCGAAAATGAATTGGATCAAGTACGATCATCTTCCAACATCTATGGACTTGATGGCAAAAATCAGGTACCACGATACTGGTGCATTGTGTACCTTATCCCATACCGACATGGGCGTACAAGCAAGATTCTACGAAAATGTAAAGAGCATTGCACCCGGACAAAGCGCGGTGTTTTATGAAGGCGAGGATGTGGTTGCTGGAGGCATTATACAGAGCGGCGTTTTAATATAGCACCAAATAATGTATCTGCTTGTTGCGTGTAGCCTATGAAATATTTTTGCTCCACTAATTCAAATTGACCCTGCGATAAAATTGCTTGAACATGTGCTTCATTTTCTGCAGCATAAACAGAGCAGGTTGCAAGCAGTAGATGCCCATTTAATTTTACAGTCGGTAAAATATTAGCAATGATTTTAGATTGCAACTCGGTATAGTTTGCTAAATCTTTCTTTTTGAAAAAAGCAATTTGTTCTGGCGTCCTACCCCATGTTCCCGAACCAGAACAAGGCAAGTCTGCAAAGACAAAATCAAAAGGCTTCTTGATATCAAATGGCTCCGTTAAATCAATCACCTGAACACTTGCTGGACGAATACCTGCTTCCTGCAAACGCTTATCTGCATTGAATAAAATACTTTCTCGCACATCAGATACATGCATTCGAATATTCTGCATGGTATCAAACATTAAAATAGTTTTACCTCCACTTGCTGCACAGGCATCCCAAACCTGAATGGGTGTTTCCATACTTGTTGGAACAGATTGCAGTAATTCAGCAAGTGCTTGTGAGTTTAAATCCTGAATGACCGCTTCCTTATTGAGTGCCAACACATTTTGCAAAGCAGTGGTATTTGAAAATGCAAAACAATGTTCATTCACCTGGGTATATTCAATAGCCGCAGCAAGTAATGCAGCAACTACTTTCTCCTTTTGCCAAGGTCGAATGCGTATAAACAATAAAGGCTGAATGGTATGCGAATGAATGAATGTTGGAATGTCTATTTCCTTTGAAATAGCTTCCTGTAAAGGAAAGTTTGCATTCAAAGTTCTAAAATGTGCATAACAAAAAGCACTAATGCTCTTACGATCTTTACTTCCGTGTTTCTTATTGGCAGCAAAATATTTTTTTAAATAGGCAGCCAAGGGCTCCGGCCCTTGATAAGCTGATATTAATTTTTGAGCAGTTTCTTGATGTTGATTTTGATGCGTCATGCTATAAAAAAGAAAGTCATGCAAAACATGACTTTCTTATATTCGTTTTTCTTGAATTATAATTCTAATAAACTTGCTACAGGATCTTTAGCAATTAATAAAAGTGCTGGATTTTCTAATAACTCTTTCACCCTTACTAAGAAGCCTACACTCTCACGACCATCAATGATTCTGTGGTCATAACTTAATGCTAAGTACATCATTGGTAAAATTTTAACTTCACCATTCACCGCCATTGGACGATCTTGTATTTTATGCATTCCTAAAATAGCAGATTGAGGAATATTAATAATTGGTGTGCTCATTAAACTACCAAATACACCACCATTGGTGATGGTGAAAGTACCGCCTGTTAATTCTTCGGCAGTTAACTTACTATCTCTTGCCTTACCTGCTAATTCAATTACTTTTTTCTCGATACCTGCCATGCTTAAGCTCTCCACATTTCTGATAACAGGCACTGTCAAGCCTCTTGGCGTACTTACAGCAATACTAATATCTGCATAGTCATGGTATAATAATTGGTCTCCGTCAATGAAAGCATTTACAGTAGGCCACTCAGTTAATGCAATCGAACAAGCTTTTGCAAAGAAACTCATGAATCCTAAATTCACACCATGCACTTCTTTAAACTTATCCTTGTATTGTTTTCTGATCTGCATAATGCCTGTCATATCTACTTCATTGAAAGTAGTTAACATAGCAGTCGTATTTTTTGCCTCAACTAAACGACGGCTGATTGTTTTTCTAAGGTTAGACATTTTTTCTGGACGCACATTGCGAGAGAATAAATCTTGTCCAGCAAACTGAATTTTACCTGGATTATTTAAAGCATCTAATACATCCACTTTTGTAATCTTTCCAGCATAACCACTTGCTTTAATTTGATTGGTGTCTACTTGTTTATCTGCAATGATGGCAGCAGCAACAGGCGTTGTTTTTACATTATTTGGAACAGTTGTTACAGGTGCCGTAGACATAGGAGCTGTTGGAGTTGAAGGAGCCGCTGCAGGTGCAGGCTTTGGCGCTTCACCAGCTGGCTTAGTTGCTGTCTCATTGATATCTGCTAAAATAGCACCGATTAAAATACTATCTCCTTCTTTTGCTTTATGATGCAAAGTACCCGCTTGTTCAGCGTTCACTTCGAAAGTTGCTTTTTCACTCTCTAATTCAGCAATTACTTCGTCGCGATCTACCCAAGCGCCTTCTTGCTTAGTCCACTTTAACAAAGTTACTTCTGTGATAGATTCTCCTACTGTAGGTACTTTAATGGAAATCATATTTTAATATTTTAGATAGAAAACGCAGTTGTTATTATTTCATTTTGTTCTTTCGCATGTACTTTAGCATAACCAGTTGCAGTTGCCGCACTTGCTTGTCTACTAATCACACCATATTTAATCGCCTTTAAATTCATTTGTAAGAAACTTGCAGCGCCCATATTCAAAGGTTCTTCTTGCACCCAGAACCAAATTGCTTTTCCATATTTTTGGTGCAATGCCGTAATCTGTTGAACAGGCAATGGATACAATTGTTCTAAACGAACAATGGCGATATCTGTTCTTTGTTCTGTTTTTTGTCTTTCTGCCATTTCGTAATAAATCTTACCAGAACAGAACAATACTTTTTTAACATCCTCCACTTTTTGAACAAATGTATCGTCAATCACTTCTTTAAATCCACCTTTTGTTAAATCAGCCATCGGACTAAATGTGGCGGGGCTTCTTAAATTCGCTTTTGGAGAGAAGTTAATCATTGGTTTTCTGAATGACCAAGTTAATTGTCTTCTCAATGCATGGAATAAATTAGCAGCAGTGGTCACATTGGTGATGATCATATTGTGCTCTGCACATAATTGTAAATAACGCTCTAATCTTGCACTGCTATGTTCTGGCCCCTGTCCTTCGTATCCATGTGGCAATAACATGACTACCCCATTTTGACGTTGCCATTTTTGTTCACCGGCTGCAATGAATTGGTCGATGATTGTTTGTGCACCATTTGAGAAATCACCAAACTGTGCTTCCCAAACTACCAATGCATCGACATTGGCTAATGCATAGCCATATTCAAATCCAAGCACACCATATTCGCTCAATAAGGAGTTGTAAATTCTAAATGGTTGTTGTCCTTCTGCAACCTGATTCAAACGATTGAATTGTTCGTTGGTATTTTCATCCACTAAAACAGCATGACGATGACTAAACGTACCTCGCTTCACATCCTGTCCACTCATACGAACCGTTTTGCCTTCTGCTAATAAAGAAGCATACGCCATTAATTCACCGGTTGCCCAATCTATCTTTTTCTCTGTCTCGTATAATTTGATTTTCTCTTGAATTAATTTGTCCACTTTTTTCAATGGTGTAAAACTCGAAGGCCATTTCATTAAAGCATCAAAAATAGATTTTGCTTTATCAGCAGTAATGGAAGTATCAGGTGAACTCATAAAATCTTCGTTCGTTGCTTTTCGCATTGCTTTCCATGCCAATTCTGGTGCTTGGTATTTATACGGTAATGGATGTTGCTTTACTTCATCTAATCTTGCTTGAAGATCGGACCAGAATTTCTTTTCCATTTCCTTTGCTAATTCCTGTGCACTTGCCTCCCCATTTTGTAAAAGAAATTCAGCATATGTTTCTCTTGGATTCTTATGTTGTTCAATCAAGCTATACAATTGTGGTTGGGTATATTTTGGATCATCTCCTTCATTGTGGCCGTGTTTTCTATAACAAACCATGTCAATGAAAATATCGTTCTTGAACAATTGTCTATAGGTTGTTGCAATCTGCACCGCTTTCACTACTGCTTCCGCATCATCTCCATTCACATGAATTACAGGTGCTTGAACCATTGCAGCAATCGAAGTACAATAGTTCGCACTTCTTGCATCATCAAAATCTGTTGTGAAACCAATTTGATTGTTAATGACAAAGTGGATCGTTCCACCTGTCTTATAACCATTCAATTGGCACATCTGTAAAATTTCATACACAATACCTTGTCCAGCCACTGATGCATCTCCATGAATTAGGATCGGCAATATTTTGGATACATCAGAATTATACAATACATCCGATTTAGCTCTAGCAAATCCTAAAACAACTGGATCTACTGCTTCTAAATGCGATGGGTTAGGCATCAATTTTAGATTCACTTTTTTATTGTTGAAAGTGGTGACTTCAGAAGAGAAGCCCATATGGTATTTCACATCACCACTACCCATGGTTTGATCCAACACTGCAGTACCTTCAAATTCACTAAAAATTTCTTCGTAGGTTTTACCCATGATATTTGCTAGCACATTCAATCTTCCAC
>JBILAW010000111.1:0-5600 GCA_044354025.1 Sediminibacterium sp. | reverse complement strand
TAAAGTATGTCCAGCATTTGGGCCACCTTGAAAACGAGCAATGACATCGTAGTTGGGTGCAAAATAATCCACTATCTTCCCTTTACCTTCATCACCCCATTGAAGTCCTAAAATTACGTCTACCATATATTTGAATTTGAGTAGCAAAAATATGTCTAGAAATGGGGATTACCTATTTAAGGGCAGCATAAAAAGAAATGTTTTCACACATATTTTTCCCATCTTGTTGATTACGCAACTTTAGATCAGGTCTGTATCAAAACGGGTCACTTTTTGAATGCCATTTAGGCCTTGAATGCGGCTGACCAATTCCTCTAATTCGTCTTTATCGTGCACAAAGACCTTAATGGTGCCTTCGAACATCCCATCTTTGGATTCAATGGTGAGTGCTGCGATATTGATTTTGAGGTCCCCGCTAATAATGGTCGTTATTTTATTGACCACGCCTACATCGTCTAATCCAATGATGCTAAGTCCTGTAAGGAAGGAGATTTCTTTATTTTTAGCCCACTTAGTTTTGACAACTCGATGACCATAATTGGCCAATAGTTGTGTGGCATTGGGGCAACTGGTTCTATGAATGATCAACCCTTTTCCAGTACTCACAAATCCAAATACATCATCTCCAGGAATGGGGTTGCAGCATTTTGCCAGATTGTATTTGATCTTATCACTTGATTCACCAAAAATAATCAATTCTGAATCTCCTTTTTTAGGAAGTGGCTTGTAAATATGGGGTTCTATATTCGGGTCTGGTGCAGACACAAATGGCTTTGGGGCTTCTATTTTATCACCAATGACTTGAAAGGTTTTTAGCTCTTTTAGGTCTAAGGATTTTGTTGCGATTTTATATAATAAATCTAAATGACTTTGTAATTTATAAAAGTGCATCAATTGATCCAAGTTATGCGTGTTGTAGACTGCACCGATCCCTTCTAGTTTGCGTTGAACCGTATATTTTCCTTCTTCTGAAATGATTTTCTTTTCCTCTCTTAAGGCATCTTTAATACTATTTTTAGCCTTTGCAGTCACCACATTATTCAACCAGTCCTCGGTAGGTTTTTGTTTGTTACTAGTGATGATCTCTATCTGGTCGCCACTTCTTAAAGTATGGCTAATGGGAACCAATTTATGGTTGACTTTTGCACCTATACATTTTGATCCAATTGCAGTATGGATATAAAAAGCAAAGTCAAGTGCAGAACTATTGACTGGCAACATTTTTACCTCACCTTTTGGCGTATACACATAAATTTCTTCTGCTAAAAAAGAAGTTTTAAAGTCTTGTAAGAAATCAATGCTTTCTTCCTCTTGATTACTCAATGCTTCTCTAATCTGAATGAACCATTTATCAAATCGATCTTCACTTTGTGATGTCTCTTCTTTATATTTAAAATGCGCTGCCATTCCCTTCTCTGCAATTTCATTCATTCTTTTGCTTCGGATCTGCACTTCTACCCATTTACCATCTGGCCCCATCACCGTGGTGTGCAATGCTTCGTAGCCATTGCTCTTAGGATTACTTAACCAGTCCCTTAATCTTTCGGGAGAGGGCAGGTACTCGTCTGTGACGATGGAATAGACTTTCCAACAGGCTTCTTTTTCTTTTTCTAAAGGCACATCAAGAATGATACGGATGGCAAAAAGATCATAGACTTCTTCAAAACTTACCCCTTTCTTTTTTATTTTATTCCAAATAGAATGAATACTTTTTGGACGACCAAAAATATCAAATTGCAATTCGGATTGACCTAATTTTTCTTTTAATGGTCTAACAAATTCATTGATATATTTTGTTCTTTCTCTTTTTGTCTCTGATAATTTTTTGGCAATCTCATGGTAGGTAGTTGGTTCCATGTATTTCATAGCCAGATCCTCTAATTCGGTCTTCATATTGTACAAGCCCATACGATGTGCGAGTGGGGCGTATACCCAGATGGTTTCAGAGGCAATTTTTAATTGCTTCTCCTGCTTCATCGAGTCCATTGTACGCATATTATGGAGTCTATCCGAAAGTTTGATGAGGATCACTCTAGGATCATCTGTCAAAGTGAGTAAGATTTTTTTGAAATTCTCTGCTTGTTGGCTGCTATTGGTGTCCATCACCGTTGCAATTTTTGTCAAGCCATCTACAATCTTTGCAATCTCATTTCCAAATTCTCTTTTGATATCATCTAATGTGATATCGGTGTCCTCTACCGTATCATGTAATAATGCGCAGATGGTACTTCGCACACCCAATCCAATTTCATCTGCTGCAATCATTGCTACAGCAATGGGGTGCAGGATATAAGGCTCGCCACTTTTACGACGCATTGTTTTATGCGCTTCTGCAGCCATTTCAAATGCGGTTCTTAGCAATTCCCGATCGCCCTTTTTAAGTTTAGTTCTCAGCGTTCTAAGCAATGCACGGTAGTGGCGAACAATTTCTTTTTTCTCTTGTTCGTCGGTCAAGTTGTAAGGTGTCACAACTGCTTTCAATAATTCTTGATCGGTACTTTCCATGCTTATACGAAAATACGTAAAAGCGGTGTAACTTTACTTCGCTATGTCATCTACCCAGCCTAAACCCATATTCAAATCTTCTATCTTAAGTAGGGTGTTTTCTTTTGTTGGGCCGTATCGATTTATTTTTTGGATCAATGTCTTTTTAGGCGTCTTTTTAGCGTTCGCTACGCCCATCCGACCTTATTTGATTCAAGTGACAGTAAACTTAGCGATAGGCAAATTAGTCGTATTACCTCAATGGGTGCATTCAGTATTGCCTAATGAAGCTTTTAATTCGGTTGTACAATTGATCCTTGCCATCTCCTTATTTCAGGTGGCTTTTATCATCCTTGAAACCATATTTCGTTTTTGTTTCACTTATGGCATGTCTTGGTTAGGACAACAAGTGATTAGAGATTTAAGGAATAAAGTGTACCAAAAAATTATGTACTGGGAGATGCGTCAATTTGATAAAACACCCATTGGCACATTGACCACCAGAACAATCAATGATATTGAAAGTATTAATGATATTTTTTCAGATGGACTGATTCCCATTATCGCAGATATGTTAACGATTATAGTAACCTTAACTACCATGTTTTTTATCAATTGGCAGTTGACTTTAATTTGTTTAATTCCATTTCCAATCATGATTGTGGCTACTTATTTTTTCAAAGAAAGTGTGAATAAAAGTTTTGTACAGGTGCGCAATGCTGTGGCAGCGCTCAATGCATTTGTACAAGAACATATCTCCGGCATGCAAGTGGTGCAGGCTTTTGCTGCAGAAGAGCAAGAGATGAAAAAATTTGATCACATCAATGTGCATCATAAAAATGCAAATATCAAAGCCATTTTTGCCTACTCTGTATTTTTTCCAGTCGTGGAGGTCGTATTGGCTTTAAGTATTGGCTTAATTGTTTGGTGGGTGGCTGGTCAAAGTTTAGATGCCGGGATGCTGGTAGCGTTTATTTTATTTCTAAATCAGATTTTTAGACCACTTCGTATGATTGCAGATAAATTCAATGTCTTGCAAATGGGGATGGTCGCAGCAGAACGCGTTTTCAAGATTTTAGACAACGAAGATATCACCGTGAATCAAGGGGCATTTGCACCAACTCAAATTCAGGGAGCCATTGAATTTAAAAATGTACAATTTGCATATCAAGCACCCAATTGGATTTTAAACGATTTAAATTTCACCGTTGAAGCTGGCGCAACCGTAGCGTTGGTGGGACCAACAGGTAGTGGAAAAACTTCTATCATTAGCATCTTGAATCGCTTGTATCCATACCAAGCAGGGCAAATTTTATTAGACGGTGTCTTAATTGAAGATTATGCACTTGATCGATTGAGGGCATCCATTGGAGTTGTTTTACAAGATGTATTTTTATTTTCTGGCTCTGTCTATGACAATATCACTTTACACAATCCATCCATTCGTTCCGAACAAGTGGAGGAAGCAGCAAAGATGATTGGCATGCATGATTTTATCATGGCACTTCCGGGAGGCTATCAATACCATGTGATGGAAAGAGGCGCCACATTAAGCCTGGGACAAAGACAACTCTTGAGTTTTATTCGCGCGCTCTTATACAATCCGAGCATTTTAATTTTAGACGAAGCCACTTCTTCCATCGACACAGAGAGTGAGCAACTCATTGAAAAAGCCATTGAAACATTAATAAAGGGTAGGACATCTATCGTGATTGCGCATCGTTTGTCTACCATCCGAAAGGCCGACCAGATCCTTGTGCTGGAGCAGGGAAAAATCATCGAAAAAGGGACGCATCAGTCCTTAATGGAGCAGGGTGGATTTTATAAGGCCCTTAACGAAATGCAATTTGATCCTAAAAAGGGCGCATAATTTTTTAAGTTATTGTAAATCAATGATTTAAGAGAATGAAAAACATTTTCTCTGATGCTATATTTCTGTTAAATATTATGACTTTTCAGCAGCATTATCCCTATCTTTGCCGCAAATTTTGAGATCACTATGGTATCTATACGTATTAAATCTTTACTGGTATTGTGTTTTAGCTTGCTAACATTGGCATTTTCTGGTAATGCATTTGCCAATGAAAAAGCGGATGGTCATGAAGCAAAAGCCGAAGGACATGAAGCAAAAGCATTCAATGTGACTGAGACCATCTTAGAACATATTAAAGATGATCATAGCTGGCATTTATGGGGAGAAACTTCACTTGCTTTACCAGTGATTTTATACACGCCAAAAGGATTTGAAGTTTTCTCATCTGCAAAGTTCATGAATGAACACCATGAGCATATTGCATACAAAGGCAACTTTGATTATAAAATTATTGAAGGCAAGGTTAAAATAGTGGATGCAACAGAAGCAGTTGACCTTGAAGCATCAAAAGCTTTATGGGATTTTTCAATCACTAAAAATGTAGCCTCTTTATTTATTTCTGTTTTGATTCTTTTAGTGGTGCTCCTTACAGCTGCTGGTGCCTACAAAAAAACAGGGGTCACTTCTGCTCCAAAAGGGGTTCAATCTTTTATGGAGCCAATTGTTTTATTTGTAAGAGATGAAGTAGCGATACCAAATATTGGCAAAAAGAAGTTTGCAAAATATATGCCTTTTTTATTAACGATTTTCTTTTTGGTTTTAACGAATAACTTTTTAGGATTAATTCCTTTCTTCCCAGGTGGGGCGAATGTGAGCGGCAATATTGCATTTACAATGACCTTAGCAGTATGTGTTTTTGTGGTGGTTAATTTAAGTGCCAATAAAAGCTATTGGGAGCATATTTTTTGGATGCCAGGAATGCATTGGAGCATGAAGTTGTTCTTAGCGCCCATTGAATTAATCGGGGTCTTCACTAAGCCTATCTCTTTAATGATTCGATTGTTCGCAAACATTACAGCAGGGCATATTCTAGTATTAAGTTTGATTTGTTTAATTTTTATATTCAAGACAGTGTATGCTTCTGCTATTGCAGTTCCATTTGCTGTGTTCATTGGTTTGATTGAATTGTTGGTGGCTTTTTTACAAGCTTATATCTTCACTATGTTGAGTGCCATGTATATTGGTATGGCAACAGAAGAACATCATCATGAAGCGCATGAACATGAAGGGCATAAAAATGTAG
>JBILAW010000110.1:0-5674 GCA_044354025.1 Sediminibacterium sp. | reverse complement strand
CATAAGGCCCTTTTTTATTATTTATTTTAATCAATTACTATTTTATTCATAAAAATTAACGTCTATGTCTTTTCAAACTTTGTTTACTAAAATGGAAGATCATACTTTGATCATTACCATCAATCGACCAGAGAAATTAAATGCATTGAACCAACAAGTCATGCAAGACTTAGACGCTGTATTTGATCGAGTGTATAAATTTCCAGAAATTAAATCGGTAGTGATTACAGGTGCAGGACTAAAGAGTTTTGTAGCTGGTGCAGATATCAAAGAATTTGAAGCATTGTCAAAGGCCGAAGCAACTGCTTTGGCTAAAAGAGGACAGGATGTGTTTTTTAAAATCGAAAATTCGCCTAAGCCAGTGATTGCCTGTGTAAATGGATTTGCTTTAGGTGGTGGATGCGAGTTAGCAATGAGTTGTCATTTTATCATTGCATCAGACAATGCCATTTTTGGACAGCCCGAAGTGAACTTAGGGATCATGGTAGGCTATGGCGGATCTCAAAGATTGACTCAAAAATTAGGCAAAGCTAGGGCCATGGAGTTGGTGATTACAGGTAACAATATCAAAGCCGAACAGGCATTACAATATGGCTTAGTGAATTATATAGTACCTCAAGCGGAATTACTAGACAAAGCGTTCTCTTTACTAGCTGCTGCGCATACCAAAGCGCCATTAGCCATCGCTAACTCTATTAAAGCTGTCAATGCTGCCTGGGATGAGTCTGTGAATGGATATGAAGTGGAAGCCAATTTATTTGGCGATTGCTTTATCACTGCAGATTGCAAGGAAGGCATCCAAGCCTTTATTGAAAAAAGAAAACCGCATTTTACAGGGCATTAATCCATTTTTTACCTGAATTTAATAGTCTTAACTGACCCAATTTTATAATTGCTGTCATACCTTTGCGGTATTAAATCTGCAAGTATGGAATATAGAATCGAGAAAGACACCATGGGCGAAGTCAATGTACCAGCTCATGTTTATTGGGGCGCTCAGACGCAAAGAAGTATCGAGAATTTTAAAATTGCACAAGACATCAACAAGATGCCTAAAGAAATTATTAAAGCATTTGCTTATTTAAAAAAAGCAGCAGCCTTAACGAATTTTGATGCAGGTATTTTACCAAAAGAAAAATGTGATTTAATTGGTCAAGTATGTGATGAAATTCTTGCAGGTAAATTAGACGATCAGTTTCCATTAGTGGTATGGCAAACAGGCAGTGGTACACAAAGCAATATGAATGTGAACGAAGTGATTGCTTATCGTGGTCATGTGCTTCAAGGTGGAAATTTAAATGACAAAGAGAAATTTTTACATCCGAACGACGACGTGAATAAATCACAGTCTTCTAATGATACTTTCCCAACAGCTATGCATATTGCAGCCTACCAAATTTTAAAAGAAGTCACCATCCCTGGTATCACTACTTTAAAAAATACTTTGGATGCAAAGAGTGCAGCTTACATGCAGATTGTTAAAATTGGTCGTACCCATTTTATGGATGCTACCCCTTTAACATTAGGACAAGAAATAAGTGGTTATGCAAGCCAATTAAAACATGGGTTAAAAGCCATTCACAATACATTAGAGCATTTAAGTGAACTAGCACTTGGAGGAACTGCTGTGGGAACAGGTATCAATACACCAAAAGGTTATTCAGAAAATGTTGCCAAGCATATTGCCAATCTTACCGGATTGCCATTTGTGACTGCCGAAAATAAATTTGAAGCATTGGCAGCACACGATGCGATTGTAGAAGCGCATGGTGCATTAAAAACAGTTGCAGTAAGTTTAATGAAGATTGCAAACGATGTGCGCATGTTATCTTCTGGACCTCGCTCTGGTATTGGTGAAATTTTTATCCCAGACAACGAACCAGGTTCTTCTATCATGCCAGGTAAAGTGAACCCTACGCAGTCAGAAGCATTGACGATGATTGCGGCGCAAGTCATGGGGAACGATGTAGCCATCAATGTGGGCGGTTCGATGGGACATTTTGAATTAAATGTTTTCAAGCCAGTGATGATTTTTAATTTCTTACACAGTGCTAGATTAATTGGAGATGGCTGCGTAAGTTTCAATGATAAATGCGCTATCGGTATCGAACCAATTGAGGCGAATATCAATAAGCACGTGAACAATAGTTTGATGTTAGTCACTGCACTCAATACGAAGATCGGTTATTATAAGTCTGCTGAGATTGCACAGAAAGCACATAAAGAAGGCACTACATTAAAAGAAATGGCTGTGAAATTAGGATACGTTACTCCAGAAGAATTTGACGCTTGGGTGATTCCTGCCAATATGGTAGGATTGTAATTTTTTTGAAATTCATATGGTAGAATATATACTATTTCTAGGCTCTCTAAAAACGTTCGCTACGAAATAGTATATATTCTACTTTTCTTTTTATAAAAAACTCTTGGCATTATAGCGCTCTAAAAACGTTCGCTACGAAATAGTATATATTCTACTTTTCTTTTTATAAAAAACTCTTGGCATTATAGCTCGAACAATCGCCTAGGAATAGGTATATTTTCTACCACTTTTTTAATTTAAAAATCTTAGTGCACTCTTTCTCCGCTAGAGTAAGTCTTCAATACTTTAATTTGTAGAATACTATCTGTAGGTACTTTCATAAGGTCTTTATCAAGTAGGATGAAGTCTGCTTTCTTGCCTACTTCTAAAGAGCCTACTTGCTTTTCCATACGGTTGGCTTTAGCGGCCCATATGGTCATACCACGAATGGTTTGTTCGCGTGTTAAAGCATTCTCCATTTGGAATCCACCTTCAGGAAATCCTTTGGCGTCTTGTCTAGCCACCGCAGCTAAAAATGTTTTGAATGGATTAATTTCTTCAACGGGGAAATCTGTACCCAATGGTAACCATCCATTTTGATTCAATAATTGTTGAAATGCATATCCACCTTTTAATCGCTCTTCACCTAGTCTTTCTCCAGCCCAATACATATCACTTGTCGCATGCGTAGGTTGCACAGAAGGTATGATGCTGTATTTTCCAAAATAATCAAAATCAGCTGGATTTAAAATTTGTGCATGTTCAATGCGCCATCTTTTATCATTCTTCCCTTTTAAATATTTCTCATACACTTTTAAAACAACTCTGTTTGCACTATCTCCAATGGCATGGGTACACATCTGAAAATCTGTGTTGATTAATTTAGCCGCCACTGAATCAAAATGCGCTTGACTACTCAATAAAAATCCACCCCAGCCTGGTTGATCCGAATAATGCGCTAGCAATGCGGCACCTCTTGAACCAAGTGCGCCATCACCATATACTTTCACGCCTTTCACCATTAAACGATCTGTAGTATACCCACCATTGGTAAAATAAGAGGAAGTATATGAACTTGGTTTGTCACTTAACATCACATACAAGCGCATTTTTAGATCATTGCTTTTTTGCAAAGCATCAATCATGTCAATATCGTTTGGACTTAATCCACAATCTGTAATGGTGGTTAATCCTGTTGCGAAACAATTTTTTTGTGCTGATGTCAACCAATTTTTATAATCCTCCTTGGTTGCTGCTGGCACATTTCTTTCTACCACACCTACTGCATTGTCTATTAATAAACCCGTCAGCTTTCCGCCTGCTACTACAAAGTCTCCGCCAACCATTGTTTGACCTGCTTGCACACCCGCAATGGCTAAGGCTTTTTCATTGGCAATACTTGCATGACCATCCACACGTTCTAATAACACTGGACGATCAGGAAATAAGGCATTCAATTCCGCATTGGTAGGAAATGCTTTGCCAGGAAATCTATTTTGATCCCATCCTCTTCCACGAATCCATCCATTACCCGGATGTGTTGCCACAAATGCTTTCACACGATCTAACACTTCTTCCCATGAATTTGCAAACATTAAGTCTACTGCATATAAAGATTGACCGTATCCTAGAAAATGCGCGTGCGCATCTACAAAACCTGGATACACTGCAGCGCCTTTCGCATCCACCACGCTATCTGCTTGATAGTTTTTTAAAATGTCATCATTGGTGCCCACCGCCACAATTTTACCATCCTGCACTGCCATTGCTTCTGCGACTGCAAAATTTTCGTTGACTGTATAAATTTGTGCATGGTGCACGACTAAGTCTACTCTTTGATTGATACATGAGCTGAATAATACAACAATAGCAATCGCAAATAATTGACGCATGGGATTTAATTTAGAAAATGAAAATAAGGAAAAAAAATAAGGAAAGAAAACTAATTCAACAATTCACAAGGCTTAAGACCTGTATGTTTTTTAAAGGCGGCAGAAAAATGGGAGATGGACGAGTAGCCTAATAAAGCAGACACATCGGTCACACTCAAAGACTTTTCGTACAATAAATATTTTGCATGCTCCATTCTTTGCTGTTGGTAGAAGTCAAAAATGGTGGTACCAAAAACCTCTTTAAAGCCTTTCTTTAAATAACACTCGTTCATGGCTACTTTACGGCTCAATTCCTTAATGGTAATAGGATCTCCAATATGTTGTAATAAAATCTCTCTTGCTAAATAGATGCTTTCTTTGCCACGATCGTCTGATAAGAATTTACATGCAAAGCCTTCTTCTTTCTCATCTACAATACATTCTAGACTAAATAAAAGGAGTTCATGAATTTTTGCATTGATAAAAATATTTTCCAAAGACCCTGTATAGCTATAGTTTAACAAAGAATCCAATGTGCCGCGCTTACGCATACACAATGGAAATGTTTTTACAAAAGCATTGGGATGTTTGAAAGCAAGCACTTCATCCTTTCGATTGTTCAACTTTACATTGTGTACAAATTGATGTAAAAATGTAGAAGTAAAATGGAAAGAGAAAACGTCGATCGTTCTGAGTGGACCCGCACAATCTTCGGTTGGTAATTGACTGCAATTACCACATAATTTATTTTCACAATAACGATTCCCTGAAATACAAAATCTTAACTCTAAATAATTATCGTTTGGACGTTTTGCATTGTAATGATAAATGAACATCCCCGTATCCTCTAATTCTGCAGGTGCCTGGGAATAATAACGATGGATGGTGTACTGTGTAGAGCCAGGAATTAACTGTTCTTTTTGGTACAACAAAGCCATGCCAGCAAAGCCATTGGGCTGGTTCACTTGTTTTAATATGTCGTTGGCTACCATCATTGAACTGCAAATTTAAACTATAAACAACAAATGGAATAAAAAGGTTCATAAGATGACCATAAAATGACGCAAAATAAGCCCCAAAATCGCGTCCTTATTTAAAAATTATATTGCCCTAGTCGATCCTATTTTGAAATCGATTTAAAGGCCGTTTTTAGCCTCATTTTTGGATGCTGCACAATGAGTCTATATAAATTTATGGGGATAACTATAGCGGCTTAAATACAGCTCTAAAGAAGATAAATTTCTTAAATTTGTATGCGTTCAAAACGCCCTATAAAACAAAAAATTCGCATCCATTATGTCAGAAGATTTACAACACCCAGATTCGGCCGAAAACAAGAACTATGGCGCCGATAGTATCCAGGTATTAGAAGGATTAGAAGCCGTTAGAAAACGCCCTGCCATGTATATTGGCGATGTGGGCATGAAAGGTTTACACCACTTAGTATATGAAGTCGTAGATAACTCTATTGATGAAGCTTTAGCTGGTTATTGTTCTCATA
>JBILAW010000109.1:0-5709 GCA_044354025.1 Sediminibacterium sp. | reverse complement strand
CAATCCATTTTGTATCCCTTGTTTTCTTGTCTTAGATCTTTTGGTGAAAAAAGAAACTGTCACAGGGATCATTGGGAAAACACATGGTGTAACCAATGCAATCAATCCGCCTAAAAATCCTAAAAAGAATACACCCCAAGCACCACTATCGGCGGTTGTACTAGTAGTTGTTTCTCCGCATGCATTTTCAGGTGCATTACGTGCCGACTCAGGAAGTAAGATATTGAACTGCGTTCCTTTTTGTCCATTGGCTAAAGGCATTGCAATAGGTAATTCAATCACATAAAATGAAGACGCCTTTCCTGCACTTAGGACCACTACCCCTTTTAAACTATCTGGTTGAAATCCACGAATCACAATCTCTTCTGTGATTTCAAATTGTCCTGTGAAAGCTTTTGCATTTCCAAACAATACATCTTTTTGTAATTCAGGAACTTTAGAATAAGTTGGTTTGTTCACAGCCACTGCTGTTTCTAAAGTATATTTTAAACCCGGTGCTTCTACACCTTCTGCATTGGCATCATAGATTTTCCATCCAGCTTGAACTTGAACAGTTACTTGTATCGCATAGGTAGAATCATTCTTAGCGGTGATGTTCACAGTTGCTTTTGCAATACTGTCTGCCTGTGCTTGTAATTGTGCTAAAGATAAGAACAGCGCTATAAATGTCAAAAGTAAATTACGCATGAATAAAGTTTGGCATCACAGCCTTTTATAAAAATGATGGATTCTAAAATTATTGGATATCGACTTCAAAACTTTGTTTTGTTGGAGGCAAACATCTTTCCTCATTGCAAACCATATATTCAATGGTGCCAGTCAACTTTGTTTTGGTATTTACTTTTAAAGTAACCGCCTGAATAAATTGAACTTTACCCCCAAAAGAGCCAATGACAGCACCAAAATTATTATCGAATTTCTTTTCTAATTGACCAACTTCCTTTGTGCTACCTTTTAAAACAACCAATGGATTTTTAGCAAACTGAACAGTCGTAGGTACAGGTCCTTTTTTTACAAACTGAGAATAGATATGCCAAGGCGCATCCACATTTGCAGTAATAATGATATTGTACTGCTTCTCTCCTGTCTTCACTGCTTGATAAGCCCATTTTACCGGCGCTAATTTTTGAGCTTGACTTTGCAAGGCAAAAGCCAATAAACATAAAGCAAGAAATATTTTTTTCATCAGAAAAATGTTTTAAAAATGAATAGACCCCTTCATCCAATTTCGCAGAGGTTAATTTATAAAGCCGCTGCGGTTTTCAATAAACCCAATAGTTCAAATACCTGAACCCCATCCGTATTGTTCAATAGTGGATTGGTTGCTCTTTCTGGATGCGGCATCATACCAAATACATTTCTGCCAGCATTACAAATACCAGCGATGTCTTGAATAGCCCCATTTGGATTCGCATCCCCTCCAATCTTACCATCTTTATCGCAGTAGCGGAAAATGATTTGATTGTTTTTTTCTAAACCTGCTAAAGTAGCCTCATCTGCAAAGTACCTTCCTTCGCCATGTGCAATTGGAATTTGCAATGGACCACTATTTTCGGATTTAATAAATACATTTTTACAAATAAACTGCTGATTGGCATTTTGCAATAATGCACCTGGCAATAAGCCTGATTCACATAAAATTTGAAAACCATTGCATACACCCAATACTTTACCGCCTTTATTTGCAAATTCAATGACAGATTGCATCATTGGACTAAATTTTGCAATCGCGCCACAACGTAAATAATCACCGTAAGAGAATCCACCTGGTAAAACAATACAATCTTCTGTGTTGAAATGAGATAAGTCACTGTCCTTATGCCAAAGCATTTGCACTTCAAAACCAAGGTCCTTTTCTAATGCATCTTGCATGTCTCTATCACAGTTTGAACCAGGGAAAACCAATACACCAAATTTCATAGTAGTAAGCTTAAAAAAGTTGAGTAAAATTGAACTACAAAGGTACTTAAAAAGGCTTTGCTAAAAAGGGCTAATTCTACACCTAAAAAAGGTGGTTATACACAATCAAACCGGCCGAAATCCAAAATAAGACATTGGGAATCATCAACTGCTTAGGGCCTGCATAACAAAAACTAATGAAACTAGCCAATGGGGCAATCACTATTGCAGAAGCATATAAAGCCTGCGAGGAGAAGATGATGGGCTGGAAAAAAGTCACCACCAAAGTCAGTAACATCACACCCCAGTATTTTCTTACCTGAATAATAAAGCGATTTTGTTGATCCTGCCAAAAGTATAGTCCAATTAACAATTGTAGCCCCATAAATGATAATGCAATGATTGATTTAAGGTCCAAGGCAGCAAATGGATTTTCCCAATCTAATTTGGGTAAAAATGCGGTGAAAGCTTCAGCAGAATCTGTTAAAAAAACATAAGTGAAAATAAAGTAAAAAGGCAAAATAATGCCCATGATCAATACCAACCATTCTGTTATTCTAAATGGTCTGATGATGGCTAATGCAAAAATAACTACAGGTATCAATATCGCGATTGGCTCATATAATAAAATAGAAGATCCAACAATCATTCCAATATTGAATTCTAGTGTTTTGGGCTGCGTCTGATCGTACAATCGATTCAACTTCACTAAGATCCAAATGATAAAAGCATTCGCAATTAAACCCGAACTAATGGCATCCCAAAAAGGAAACAAAGCGGTTAAGACAACAAAAGTAAATGCTGGTAAATAACTCACATGTTGAAACATCTTAAATCGACTCACTAAAATATTCAATCGCAGCGCTTGCACAATTACAATCAAATGAAAAATGATACTGAGTGCTAAAGGCGGTAAAGGTTTTACATAATGAAATAAAAGATAAGCCAGTAAGCCATCCGTAGGATTCGCAATCACAATAGGCGCTTCCCAATAAAAATGAAAATGCACTGCAACACTTAATAGTACTAAAAAAAGCACATTGATATCGGACCTATCTCTAAATAAAAAAACCATGCTTACTGAATCGTGATTTTAGCAAACCCTAATTTTCCTTTTGATTGATATGGTAAGATGGCTTCTTTTTCACCCACTTGCTTTAATGACCTTGGCATCCACTCCACTTGCTTTTCATTGATCATAATAGAATTGCCCTTGACGATAACACCAGATGCACTCAATTGTTGGTGTACTAATTGTTTTACGCCTTTTGATTTTTGATAATATAGGAAATTGGTGCCATCAGTATTGTTGATTTGTCCATATCCAATGAACTGATCTACATTCAAGTCGGATTGTTGTTTATCAATTGTTTTTACAGATTGGATGTTTGCTTTTGCATCAAAATTTAAGATGGCCACTTTGCCTGCAGTATAAGTTACAGAAGGGTATCCAAAATTAGCAAATGGATTCATCATCCAACTATTCCAACCCCAAGGACCCATGATACCCCAACCACCCATGCCGCCCCATCCCCATGGCCCCATCATACCCATTCCTCCACCCCAGCCTCCACCTAATCCCCATGGTCCCATCATACCCCAGCCAAATCTTGCCCAAGGATAAAATCCAAATGGTCGATTCCAATAACTAAAAATAAATGGGTTGTAAAATGGCCCACCCCAGAAATAATCCCATCTTGAAAAAGCATTTCTATTTGAGCTTGTGTTTGCAGCTTCTGCAATAATTGTAAAACCACCATCTGCATTCGGTTGTACTTGATCAAAATAAAAATGATCAAAAGCATTCTTTAAATTTCTTTTTTCTGTTACTGCATCTCTCAATGCATCTGTGAAACGACTTGCATTGCTTAAACTATTTTGCTTAGCGGCTATATCCCAGATAAAAGTATACATCCCTTCTATATTGCCCTTTTTTTCTGTGGCATAGAATGAATTAATTAAAACTGTTCCATTGGCGTTATTGATTTTCAAACGAATATCATCTAAGATCAAACTATTGTTTACAATCGGTGTTTCAACCACTTCAGAGCCATCTGCAGCCATATACAATAAACTTACAACTGGTGCTGCATTTGGCTGTTCCGCATTTCTTAAACAAAATAAATTGCCTTTATTATCAAGGGCAAAATCAGAAAGATTACTTTTTTTATTTTGCGAATTGATACTGATTTTAGCTTCGTTCAGCAAAGCAAATGGCGTGGACAATGCCATCGTTTTAACTTTAACGGAAGCTGCATTGGTTGTATTCACGCTAAATAAAAGCAGTTTTGAACGATCCTGACTTTCTATTAAATTAAATACTTTAGTGTTTGATCCTGGTCGGATTTTTTCTGCCGTATCGACTATCACTGGTGTGCCAACCAATTGTCCTTTTTCATCTAACTCCGCTACCATCGCATACACTGTGGTTGCTGCTTGGAATTGATAAAAAGCATACACCCTATTTGATTTTGTAATGAACTCAATCGCGTTTAATTTTTTTGGCAAGAAAACTAAATCGTTTTGTTGCACCAATTGCATTTGATCATTGTATTGCGCAATGGTTGAGATGCCCTCGTTATTTTTATAGATCCAATAACGACCATCCACTTTTCCTAAAACTTCGTATTGCATCTGGTCCTTATCTGTCTTTTGAATACCAGACATTACATAGGTTTGTGCTGCAACGCCCTGAAGGCCTGCCAAAACAAAAGCAATAAAAGATAAAAATGATTTTAGCATGAGATACAATTTTAGAATACAAATTTAATGTATTAATGTATCGTAGGCTTTAGATTTTTGTTAAAACAGCAGCATTTTCAGTGACCGCTAACTGATAGGTAGCCCCTAACTGAACGGGCATATTGTCTAAATCGTGGCTTATTGGGAAATCAAAGCAAATCGGATAATTGGCCCCCTTGCAAATACGTTGGATCATCTCTGTAACGGTCTCTCCAAATGCCGTTGCATCGTCTTTCATTTCGGTGAATCCCCCCACTACTAGACCAGCTAATCCATCCAATACACCTGCATTTTTACATTGTATCAGCATCCGATCCACATTATAATAATACTCCCCAACGTCCTCGATACATAAAATTTTGCCTTTTGTGTCCAATTGATTTTCGCCTCCAATTAAATGGGTCATCAAGCATAAATTTCCACCCACCAAGATCCCTTCCGAATGGCCCAATCGATTGGCTGGATGGGCTTTTGCTTCCACCGGCAGTGCCGCTCCTTCCAACATTTGTTTTAAAGCCATGATATAAGGAAGCCCAGCATCACCCTTCCCAAATCCTGCCGACATAGGTCCATGAATACTTTGAATTCCGTGCTTTTGCAAGGCAGCATGTAAGATGGTAATATCGCTAAAACCAATCACCCATTTAGGACGGGCTTTGATTTTTGTAAAGTCTAATTGGGAAATAATTCTACTCAACCCATATCCACCACGGGCACATAAAATAGCATGAATTTCGGGGTCGTCCATCATGGACTGCAATTCATTTTGTCGGTCCAGATCTGATGCTGCAAAATGACCAAACTGAGTGCCCACTGTCTTTCCAATGCGCACCTGATAACCCCATGACGATAGGACTTGCGCACAAATAGTCACTTTTTCCATTGGAATTGCGCCCGCCGGACAAAGAATGCCAATGGTACTGCCGGGTACTAGTTTAGACGGTTGAATCATACCACAATATTAAGTACTTTTGCTGCAATGAACACGCCTAAAAGATATTTGATTACAGCAGCACTTCCTTATGCAAATGGTTTAAAGCATATTGGCCATTTAGCGGGTGCTTATTT